>USPI01000057.1 GCA_900556535.1 uncultured Eubacteriales bacterium
AAAAGCTGTATCCGCACAATCTCAAGGCGCTCTGCCCCTCGCGGCGAGCGAGCCGGGCTGACGCAACAAATGTATAAGTACAGCGCTAAAGCGCTATTAAAAAAGGATGTGTCAATGGATAACAAGATCAGTACGAAAAAGATGATAGTGTGCGCGATGCTTGTCGCGTTCGACGTGATTTTCACGCGCATTTTGGCGCTGAACCTGCCGCTGACGAAGCTGGGGCTCGGCTTTGCGGCCGTGGCGGTGTGCGGCATGGCGTACGGCCCTGTGTGGGCGGCGGTGTGCGCGGGGCTGGGCGACCTGATCGGCTCGCTGCTGTTCCCGACGGGGGCGTATTTCCCCGGCTTCACCCTCACCGCAGCGGTCGGCGGCGCGATCTTCGGTCTCGCTCTGTATAAGCAGCGCCCAAGCGTTCTGCGCTGCTTCCTCACCGCGCTGTGCAACGGCATCGTTGTGTCGATGGTTTTGAACACAGCGATGATCTCGTTCGTGTTCGGGCCGAAGCTGTGGCCGCTGTTCATGACGCGCCTGCCGCAGTTCGGCGTGATGCTCGCGGTGCAGACGCTCGTGCTCGTGTGCCTGACCCGCTCGGATACCCTATACGGCAAAATAATGACTCTGAGATAAAAAAAGACACCCGAGGGTGTCTTTTTTTAATCGCGTTTTTGCCTTCCCCTTGAGGGGAAGGTGGGTCGGAGCGCAGCGGAGAGCCGGATGAGGTGTTTATATTTCTTACTAAAAGACTTTAAACCACCTCATCAGTCAGGCTACGCCTGACAGCTTCCCCTCAAGGGGAAGCCAATAGCGCAACCGACAATGGCGGTGGATTAAGCTGCGCCGACACGGTGACGGACTGCCGACAAAAGCGCACCCGCGGGAAGCGAGAGTCTTATGGTTTTGTCGGCATTTTCGATACCGTGTTCACGCAAAAAATGTATCGGTAAAATCTCAATGCGAACTGCCACTATGGCAATAGCTCCTACGGCTGTAGAGCGGCGAGGACGGCGTAGCCGTTGACGCTCATATGGAAGAAGATGCTCGTCCACAGCGAGCCCGAGCGCTCATACACCCAGCACAGCACCACCGCGGCGGGGATATACTGCACCGCCATTATGAGGTAGCTTGCGTCCCACAGCGCGACGGCGTACTGCCAGACGTGGTAAAGGCAGAACATCGCCGACGACACGACGTACGCCGCGATGCGGCTTTTCGGATATATCCCGCAGAACAGTCCGCCGCGGAACAGGCACTCCTCCGCAATAGGCGCCAAGAACACGGTCATCGCTATCATCATGCCGCGCTGCGTGCCGAGCATCGCGCCGATGGTCTCCTCATTGAGGTTATTTTGCAGATCCACGCCCAGCGCCGTCAGCAGCAGCGACACCGCCATGCTCAGCACAAAATACGCGCCCCAGCCGAGGCAGAACGTCCACAGGCAATGCGCGGGCGCGTCAACGAGCCCGTCGAAGCTGCGGCGCAGATACCTGCCGAGGAGCACGAACACGAGCAGCGTCGTGAGCGCATAGTACAAGAGATTTATCTGCTCCGCGCTCATGATATCGGGCTTCACCGCCACAAGCACGCTCAGCGCTATCGGAAACACCGCAACGTGCAGCACCAGCAGCACCATCGCGCTCCAGAACTCTGATTTTTTCAGTCTGTCTCTCATCAGCCCCTCGCTTTCTCGCACAGCGTACTCAGCAGATTGAGCGCATCGAGCGGCGTGAGTGAATTGACATCGGTGGCGCGGAGGATTTTGCCGATCTCGCTCTCGCCGGCATCAACGAGGCTTATCTGATCGTCCCTTTCCTTCTTCTCCGCAGCGGGCGCGGCGGCGTCGTGCTCGAGCTGCTTGAGATAGGTCTTGGCCTTTGATATGACCTTATCGGGCACGCCCGCGAGCTTTGCGACCTCGATGCCGTAGCTGTCATCGGCGGCGCCCGGTACTATTTTGCGCAGAAACACGAGCGTATCGCCCTGCTTTTTCGCGCTTATCGAGAAGTTATGCACACCGTCCACGCTGCCCTCGAGCGCGCTCAGCTCGTGATAATGCGTTGCGAACATCGTCTTTGCGCCGAGCCTTTTCCTGTCCGCGCAGTATTCGAGCACCGCGCGGGCTATCGCCATGCCGTCATAGGTCGAGGTGCCGCGGCCTATCTCGTCGAGAATGAGCAGGCTGTTCCCGCTCGCGTATTGCAGGATATTTGCGACCTCGCTCATTTCGAGCATGAACGTGGACTGCCCCGAGGCGAGGTCGTCCGAGGCGCCGATGCGCGTGAACACGCGGTCAACAACGCCGATGACGGCGCTCTTCGCGGGAACGAAGGAGCCTATCTGCGCCATGAGCACGATGAGCGCGGTCTGGCGCATATAGGTGCTCTTACCCGCCATGTTGGGGCCCGTGACTATCGCAACGCGGTTCGATTCGCAGTTGAGCTGCGTGTCGTTGGGCACAAAGGCGACCTCGCTTAGCGTCTGCTCAACGACAGGGTGGCGTCCCTCACGGATGGTCAGCTCGCCCGAGGCATCGACCTGCGGCATACAGTAATCGTTGCGCACCGCGACCTCGGCAAACGAGCAGTAGACGTCCAGCGCCGCAATTGCGTCCGCCGTGGCCTGGACCTGCGCGACCTTGCCGGCAATGGTGTTGCACAGGTCAACGAAGAACTCGTACTCAAGCTGCTTTATTTTCTCCGACGCCGTCAGCAGTGCGGTCTCAAGCTCCTTGAGCTCGGGGGTGAAATACCTCTCGCACGACACGAGCGTCTGCTTTCTGATATAGCTGTCGGGTATCTTCGCGGCTGCGGAGTTGGGCACCTCGATATAATATCCGAACACCTTGTTGTAGCCGATCTTGAGCTTCTTCGCGCCCGTGCGCTGCCGCTCCTCGGCCTCAAGCTGTGCGACCGCCTGTGCACCGTTATCGCGTATATTGCGCAGCTTATCGACCTGCTCGGAGTAGCCCGTGCGCAGTATCCCGCCCTCGCGGACGGAAAACGGCGGGTCGTCACAGATCGCCCAGTTTATCCTCATGAGTATCTCGTCAAGAGTGTCCAGCTCCGCTATCTGGCGAAGCTGTGCGCTCTTAAAGGGCTTAAGAAGCTCAACTATCCTCGGCAGCGCCGCCGCGCAGTCACGCAGAACCAGCAGGTCCCTGCCGTTTGCGGTGCCGTAGACGACGCGCCCGATGAGCCGCTGCATATCGCCCATGCCGCGCAGGGTCTCGATAATTTCGCCTCGCGCGACGTTATCCTTATAAAGCTCCTCCACCGCGCCGAGCCTGCGCTTTATGGCAACGGGGCTCAATAGCGGCCGCTCTATCCACGCGCGCAGCAGTCTGCCGCCCATGGGGGTCTTGGTCTTATCAAGCACCCACAGCAGCGAGCCGCGCTTTTCGCCCGTGCGCAGCGCCTCGGTCAGCTCAAGCGAGCGGCGTGTCGCCCAGTCAAGCTCCATGTATCGCCCGCCGGTGAACAGGTCTATCTTGCGGATGTGCGCCATGTCGGTCTTTTGCGTCTCGCTTATGTAGCGCAGCAGCGCACCCGCGGCGCTCACGGCGGCGGGGGTGTCGCCCAGCCCCGCATCGTCAACGCTGCCGAGCTTAAACTGCTCGCATATGCGCGCGGCGCACTCCATATATTCGTAATCGTCCCCGCCCATTTCAAGCAGGCAGCCGAGCTTTTTCTGCGCAAACTCGGGTATCGTGCGCGTTTCCGCCGCGGCCTTGTTCATGATAAGCTCGCGCGGTGCAAAGCGGGCAAGCTCGTTGAGCGCGTGGCTGAGATTGTCGCCCTCGAACGCCGCAACGCAGAATTCGCCCGTGGAAATGTCGCAGAACGCGGCGGCACAGTGACCCGATTCGTAGTACACCGCGCCGAGGTAGTTGCTGCGCCCCTCGTCGAGCATCGCCGCATCCGTGACCGTACCGGGGGTGATGATGCGGATGACGTCGCGCTTGACGAGACCCTTCGCGGTCGCGGGGTCCTCGATCTGCTCGCAGATGGCGACCTTGTAGCCGCGCGCGATGAGTCGTGCGATATAGGTCTGGCTGCTGTGGTACGGCACGCCGCACATGGGAGTGCGCTGCTCGGGGTCGGCAACGGAGCGGTCGCGCGTGGTCAGCGCGAGGTCGAGCTCCTTGGACGCGATCTTGGCGTCGTCGTCGAACATCTCGTAAAAATCGCCCAGACGGAAAAACAGCAGACAGTCGCTGTATTTCGACTTTATCTGCTGATATTGCATTTTCATCGGTGTAAGCTCTGCCATTTTTTCAGTGGCGCTTTTGCGCCTCTCCTATACATATTTTGCGTGAACACGGTGTCGAAGCTGCGGAGAAAACCGCATTTGCCGCGCACTATTGAGGTGCGGTCTTAGTCGGCACTCACGACAACACTGTAGGGGCGAGCATTGCTCGCCCGCTGCTCGCCGCAGGGTCAGTTCGCCTTGAGATTTTACCGATACATCTTTTGCGCTTGCTCGGTTACGAAGGTGCGGAGGAAACCGTTGCAGTCCGTTACCGTGTCGGCGCAGTTTAATCAACCGCCATTGTCGGTTGCGCCATTGGCTCAACGCTAGTTGCCGCCACGGTTAGTGAGAGTCGCGCTGGGCGACGGCGAGGGCGTCGCAGCGATTATTATACTCATTCTCCGCGTGACCCTTGACCCAATGGCAGCGCACCTCGTGCTTCTCGCACAGCTCCAGGAGCTGCGCCCACAGATCCGAATTCAGCGCGGGCTTTTTGTCCGCCTTTTTCCAGCCGTTTTTTCTCCACGAGACCGCCCAGCCCTTGCTGAGCCCGTCCATAACATATTTCGAGTCCGAGTACAGCTCCACGATGCACGGCTCCTTGAGCGCACCGAGCGCCTCGATGACGCCCGTCAGCTCCATGCGGTTGTTCGTCGTCTGCTTCTCGCCGCCGGACATCTCCTTCTTCGCGCCGTTATAGCACAGTATCGCGCCCCAGCCGCCCGGCCCGGGGTTGCCCGAGCACGCGCCGTCGGTGTAGATCGTGACGGTTTTCTTCATTTCAGACCGTATTTCCTCATCAAAATGTTATATTCCTCTTTCTCGATGATGCCGTTCTTGAGCATCTCGCGAAGCTGCTCGGCACGCTTTTCGCTCGGTGCGGCGGCGTAGTTCGGCTCAACGTGCTCATGGTCATCGTCGCAGCGCGTGAGGTCGTCGCGCATTTTTTCGGTCAGGCGCTTCGACAGGCTCTCGCCCTGCTTGACGAGCTGCGTCAGGTCGATGGCAGCGCTGCCCTTGCTTCTGCTCGCGGCGGGACGCACACTCTCGCTCGGCGTGCTCGCGTCGGAGCTGCTGTTCTCTTTTGCCTTTGCGCTCTTCATTGCGGCAACGGCGAATAACAGGATCACCGCGAATATGATGATCATGAATATCGCACCGCCGGCGCTGTCGCTGCCGATCATGTTCAGCAAGACTACCATTCCGAAGATCACGCCGAAAACGAGCTTCGTTTTGCTGCTCTCGGGGCTGTTGTTTTTGTTACGATTTTCTCTGTTGTCATTCATAATTTCAGCCTCTTTTTTTAATCACGCTTTAACATTTTACCTATACATCTATTGCGGGTGCACGGCTCGCTCGCCGCGAGGGGCAGTTCGCCTTAACGCTCCTACCGATACATCTATTGCAGGTGCTCGGTTACGAAAGTGCCGACTAAACCATTGCATCGGGCGAGCAATGCTCGCCCCTACATTCTCGGCGGAAGTGCTGACTAAGGCTGCACCATTGCCTCCCTTGTGCAAAGGGAGGTGGCTTGAGTAAAGCGAAAGCCGGAGGGATTGTCTGTTATGGTTTGCAAAGCACTACAATAATGCGATGTAAATATTGTTTCTGACGCAGTGCGTTACCGTGACACCACACTTAACAGCTACCGCCATTGTCCGTAGCGCCATCGCCCCCACGGCAGTGGCGCTCTGCCCCTGCGGCAGCAGTTAGAAGTCGAGGTTGACGGCGTATTTGGCGTTTTCCTCGATGAACGCCTTGCGCGGCTCGACCTGCTCGCCCATGAGCACGGTGAAGATCTCGTCCGCCTTGACCGCATCCTCAAGACAAATGCGGCGCAGCGTGCGCGTTTCGGGGTTCATGGTCGTCTCCCACAGCTCGTGCGGGTCCATCTCACCGAGGCCCTTGAAGCGCGAGATATCGACTTTCGCGTTGAGATTATCCCCGCGCAGCTCGGCGGAAACGCGGTCGCGCTCCTCGTCGGAGAAGGCAACGCGCGTGGTCTTGCCGCGGGTGAGCTTATACAGCGGCGGCACCGCGGAATATACATAGCCCTGCTCGATAAGCGGGCGCATAAATCTGAAGAAGAACGTCAGCATCAGGGTGCGGATATGCGCACCGTCAACGTCGGCATCCGCCATGATGACTATCTTGTGATAGCGCAGCTTATTCACGTCAAACTCATCGCCTATACCGGCGCCGAGCGCGGTGATGACGGGCGCGAGCTTATCGTTGCCGTAGACCTTGTCCGCGCGCGCCTTCTCGACATTGAGCATCTTGCCCCAAAGCGGCAGGATCGCCTGAAATCTCGAGTCGCGGCCCTGAGTCGCCGAGCCGCCTGCCGAGTCGCCCTCGACGATGTACAGCTCTGTGAGCGAGGCGTCGCGCTCGTTGCAGTCGCGCAGCTTATCCGGCATCTGTCCGGACTCAAGCCCCGTCTTTCTGCGCACCGATTCGCGCGCCTTTCGCGCTGCCTCGCGGGCGCGGGAGGCGGTCATCGCCTTGTCGATTATCGCCTTGCCGACCGCGGGGTTTTCCTCAAGGAACTGCTCGAGCTTGTCGGACACGACGTTATCCACGAGCGTGCGCATCTCACTGTTGCCGAGCTTCGTTTTGGTCTGACCCTCGAACTGCGGCTCGGTGAGCTTGACGGAGATTATCGCGGTCATGCCCTCGCGGCAGTCCTCGCCCGAGAGCTTCTCGTCGCCCTTTAAAAGTCCCGCCTTTGTTCCGTATGCGTTGAGAACGCGCGTCAGCGCCGTGCGGAAGCCCGTCTCGTGCATACCGCCGTCGGGGGTGTGGATGTTATTGGCAAACGAGACTATGACCTCGTTGTAGCTGTCGTTATACTGAAGCGCGATCTCGGCCTCGGAGTCCGTGCGCTCGCCCCTCATGTAGATGACCTCGTTGTGCAGCGGGGTCTTGTTCTGGTTTATGAACGAAACGAACTCGCGGATGCCGCCGGCGTAGCACATCTCGTCCTTTTTCTCCTTACCCTCGCGCCTGTCCTCGGTGGAGATGAACAGGCCGCCGTTGAGAAACGCCTGCTCGCGCATACGGGTGTGCAGGGTGTCGTAGTTATACACGGTCTCGTCGAACATCTCGGGGTCGGGCTTGAAGCGGACGGTCGTGCCGGTGCGGTCGGTCTCGCCGACAACGCGGATCTCCTGCGTGATGTTGCCGCGGGAGAACTTCATCTCGTAGATCTTGCCGTTTTTGTGGACGTGCACGACGAGCCATTCGCTCATTGCGTTGACGACCGAGGCGCCGACGCCGTGCAGGCCGCCGGAGACCTTGTAGCCTCCGCCGCCGAACTTGCCGCCCGCGTGCAGAACGGTGAAAACGACCTCGAGCGCGCTCTTGCCGGTCTGCTCCTGAATGTCAACGGGTATGCCGCGGCCGTTATCGCGCACGCAGATGACGTCGCCCGGCTCGATGATGACCTCGATGCGGTTGCAGTAGCCGGCAAGGGCCTCGTCGATGGAGTTGTCAACTATCTCGTAAACCAGGTGGTGCAGACCCGACGACGAGGTCGAGCCGATGTACATGCCCGGACGCTTTCTGACCGCCTCCAGTCCCTCCAGCACCTGAATTTTTGATGCGTCATATTCCTGTGTGATCTTGTCGTTAATTTCCGCCATTTTTTAACTACGCCTTTCTGCTGTACTTATACGTTTATTGCGTGAACACGGTATCGAAGCTGCGGATAAAACCGTATTTGCCTCGCCTCCCGTGGAATTTGCTAATTTATTTTTGCAGCACCATTTGGGTGCGCTATTGCCATGGAGGCAGTTCGCCTTGAGATTTTACCTATAAATCTATTGCGGCTGCTCGGTAACTATTTTTCCGACAAAACCGTTGCAGTCCGTTACCGTGACAGCGCAGCTTAATCAACCGCCATTGTCGGTTGCGCCATTGCCTCCACGGCAGTGGCGCTATTGGCTTCCCCTTGAGGGGAAGCTGTCACCGA
>USPI01000058.1 GCA_900556535.1 uncultured Eubacteriales bacterium
CGTATTTCTCCCTCCCCAACCTTTCCGGCGCATCCTTCAAATCCATTTCATGCACTGCGATTCGCTCCTGCAAACCGTTGAGCTGCACCGACCGCCGCGCCATGTCCACGCAGGCGCTCTGAATCTCTACCGCGTCAAAGGTGATCTGCGTCTGCCGCGTACAGAGCAAAATGGGCAGGATGCCCGTGCCCGTGCCCAGATCCACCGCCCTTGCCCGCGACGGGAGATTGGCAAAGTTTTGCAGCAGCACCGCGTCCGTGCCGAATCGAAACAGGCCGGGATGCTGGATGATCCGCGCGCCGCCGCATTGCAGATCGTCGATGCGTTCGCCCTCCAGAAGGGAGATCTTTTCCATATTTTCCTCATTTCACAGCAAAGGGGCGCTTTTATCAGCGCCCCTTTCGCAGAACAGATCTTTACTTGAATTTCAGATAGGAATTGAGCATATAGCCGGTCTTTCCGGAAACCTCAACCTTGCTCCAGGATTATCCTTTATCCAGCACCGTGACCTTTGTGCCCTTAGCGAAGGTCCCTAGCTTATCGCTGGCCGTCGTGCCCTCGGCGCGGAGGTTGATATTTCCGATTTCATCACCGCGCACGTCCCCGGCGGACGGCTGCGCGGCGCGAGCGTATATCTCGATAAGGTCTCCGTCGGCGCGACGATGAACATTATGATCGCCGCCGTGCTCGCCGAGGGACGCACGATCATCGAAAACGCGGCGCGCGAGCCGCACATCGTCGATCTTGCCAACTTCCTCAACTCCATGGGCGCGGACGTTCGCGGAGCAGGTACGGATACTATTAAAATAAACGGCGTGGAGAAGCTCCACGGCGGCTCTTATTCCATCATCCCCGACCAGATAGAGGCGGGCACCTACATGGTCGCCGCGGCAGCTACCGGCGGTGAGGTCCTTATTAAGAACGTCATTCCCAAGCACCTTGAGTGCATTTCCGCAAAGCTGCGCGAAACCGGAACGATAGTTCAGGAGTATGAGGACTCCGTTCTCGTAAAAGGCAACGGTCATCTGCGCAAGGCAAACGTCAAGACCCTGCCGTATCCCGGATTTCCCACGGATATGCAGCCGCAGATGGGCGCACTGCTTTGCATGGCAAACGGCACGAGCGTCATAACCGAGGGCATTTACGATAACCGTTTTAAATATGTAAACGAGCTGCGTAAGATGGGCGCGGATATCCAGGTGGACGGACGCATCGCCATTTTTGAGGGCAGCGCGCGACTCACCGGAGCTCCCGTCATGGCGTGCGACCTGCGTGCGGGCGCGGCTATGGTCATTGCGGGTCTGTGCGCAAGCGGCAAGACCGAGATCGAGGACATACACTTTATTGAGCGCGGCTACGAGAATTTTGTCGGCAAGCTCAGAAGCCTCGGCGCGGACATCAGCATCGTTAACTATCCCGACGAGTCGGAGATGCACGAAAAAGTAATTTCAATAGGATAATTCAATGCGTATAGTAACTTTTGCCAGCGGTTCGTCAGGCAATTGCAGCCTTATATCTGAGGGCAAAGCGAATATACTCATAGACGCGGGTATTTCCATGCGCAGGACGCTTGCGGCCCTGTCGGAGCTTGGACTTGCACCGCAGGATCTGTGCGGAGTGCTCATTACACATGAGCACTCCGATCACATTTCCGGACTTTCGATGCTTTTAAAGCACTACGAAATGAGCATATTCGCCCCGAAGCCCCTTTGTGAGGAGCTTGCACGGCTGAAACCGGAAACGAAAACTTCATTAAATGCGATCCCCGAGGACGAAAAATTCGATCTCGGCGGCATCGACGTGAGCTGCTTCAGAACGATGCACGACGCCGTTTACAGTGTCGGCTACCGCTTTGAGGGAGAGCAGACTGCGGCGTTTGCGACCGACGTCGGCTGCATTAACGACACGCTCATAGGCGGTCTTGAGGGTGCAGACCTTGCGCTCATCGAGGCCAATCACGACCTTGCGATGCTCCGAAACGGGCGCTATCCCTATTTCCTGAAGCAGCGAATTCTCGCTCCCACGGGGCATTTATCCAATGATGACAGCGGAAAACTTGCTTTACATCTTGCAAAATCGGGTACAAGTAATATAATATTAGGGCATCTGAGCCGCGATAACAACACTCCGGAGCTCGCCTTGAGCACCGTCAGAGCCGCGGTTTCGGGCGAAAACACCGAAATTAGTGTTGCTTCGCCTAATAATTTGCTTGCAGTGGAGGCACATGAGAGGTTAAAATGCTTAGTGTAAAGCTCATTTGCGTCGGAAAGCTCAGAGAGCAGTTTTATATCGACGCCTTTAACGAGTATTCAAAGCGCCTCGGTGCGTATTGCAAATTTGAATGCGTTGAGCTTAATGAAACAAAGCTCGGCTCCGCGCCGTCTGATAAGGAGATAGCCGCGGCCTTGGATAAGGAGGCTGCCGACATTGAGCATGCCATCGGAAAGGATGCGTACACTGTTGTCATGTGCGTTGAGGCAAAGCAGCTCAAAAGCGAAGCCTTTGCCGAGAAGATAAATTCCCTTGCCGTATCGGGGCGGGGAAGAATATGCTTTGTCATAGGCGGCTCGTTCGGAATTTCGCCCAAGATAAAGCAGCGCGCCGATATGCGCCTGGGCATGAGTGAGATGACTTTTCCGCATCACCTCGCGCGTGTCATGCTCGCCGAGCAGATTTACCGCGCCTTCAAAATCATCGAAGGATCAAAATATCACAAATAACGGAGGAAGGATATGGACGAGACTGCAAAGCTCGAATGGGGAAGACGCATAACGGGACAGCTTTATGAGCGCTGGCCCAGAGATGAAAAGGGCGAGCTTATTGAGCCCGTTTTTCTGACCCATTGCGATTGCCTCGACATCAGGGACGAAATGATCGTCAACCTGCTTGAGGCCTACGGCATACCCTGTGTAAGACAATACCCGAATGACGGAGATTTCGGCCGCCTGATCTTAGGAACGAGCGGCACGGGTGTTGATATATATGTACCCCGCAGCATGTATGAAGACGCTGTCAATTTAAGCGAAGGGAGCGCAGATTATGATCAGGAATTATAAGGAAGAGTACCAGCGCTGGCTGGACAGCCCCGCACTGAGCGAATCCGAGTGGGAGGAGCTCAACTCCATTGCAGATGATGAAAAAGAGATCGAGAGCCGCTTTTTTGCTCCGCTCGAGTTCGGCACCGCTGGACTGCGCGGAACCATGAAGCTCGGTCTGCACCAGATGAACGTTCATGTTATCCGCCATGCGACGCAGGCGTTTGCAAACGTCATCAAGGCCGAGGGAGAGCAGGCTATGGCAAAGGGCATCGCCATTTGCTTTGACTGCCGCAACAACAGCGAGCTTTTCGCTCACGAGGCCGCAAGCGTTATGGCTGCAAACGGCATCCATGTCCGCATTTTCGACGCACTGCGTCCTACGCCGGAGCTCAGCTTTGCCGTTCGCCATTACGGCACGACCGCGGGTCTTAATATAACCGCGTCGCACAACCCCAAGGAATATAACGGCTACAAGGTCTATTGGTCCGACGGTGCGCAGCTTCCCCCGCAGCACGCGGCGGCTATTGCCGAGCAGATGGACAAGATCGACATTTTCGATGATTTTGTCACCTGCGATTTTGACGAGGCAGTGGCTCAGGGCAAGATCGAGCTCATAGGCGCCGAGACCGATGAGGCATATCTTGCCAAGGTGCTCGGTCAGGCTATAAACAAGAGCGTTGTCGCAAAAGTCGCACCGGAGTTTAAAATAGTTTACACGCCCTTCCACGGCGCAGGCTACAAGCTCGTGCCCGAGGCTCTGCACAGACTCGGCATAACCGAGCTCTACCCCGTGCCCGAGCAGATGGTGCTCGACGGAAACTTCTCCACCGTTGAGAGCCCCAACCCGGAAAACCCCGAGGGCTTCTACCTTGCGGTAGACCTCGCAAAGAAGGTCGGCAGTGATCTTATAATCGGCACCGACCCCGACTCCGACCGCATAGGCGTCATGGTGCGCTCCGGCGATGAGTATATCTCCATCACCGGCAACCAGCTCGGCGTCCTGCTTCTTGACTATATCATCACCGCACGCAAGGCAGCGGGAACTCTGCCCGAGAATGCCGGCGCTGTCAAGAGCATCGTCACCACCGAGATGGCGAAGGTCGTAGCCGAGACTAACGGCGTCCACTTTGAGGACACCTTCACGGGCTTCAAGTTCATGGCCGAGCGCGTCGCGGAGTGGGAAAAGGCGGGAAGCTATCAGTATATCTTCGCTTACGAGGAAAGCTACGGCTACATGATGGGCGACTATGTCCGCGATAAAGACGCGGTCACGGCATCCATGATGGTCGCGGAAATGGCGGCATATTATCACGAAAAGGGCATGAATCTCAGCCAGGCGCTTGAGAGCCTGTTCGTCAAGTACGGCCGCTATGCCGAAAAGACCCTCAACCTCGTTATGCCCGGTCTTGACGGCATTGCGAAGATGAAGAAGCTCATGGACGATCTGCGCAGTGATCCTCCCAAGGAGATCGCAGGCACCGTCGTTTTCCGTCTGCGTGACTATTCCGACGGCAGCATAACCGTGCCCGAGCTCGGCGTAATGGGTCAGACCCCCATCAAGGGCTCGAACGTTCTGTATTTCGAGCTTGCCGACGGCACGAGCTTTATCGTTCGCCCCTCCGGCACCGAGCCCAAGGTCAAGGTCTATATCCTCTGCAAGGGCGAGGACAAGGCCGATTGCGACGAGAAGATCGCAAAATACACTGAATTTGCGGAGAGCCTCAGAAGGTGATCGGTTTTTCCCGAGGTGTGAGCGATGAAAGAAAAATTTAAGCAGCTTTGGCAGCTTTTCGTGACCTTCGCCATTGTCGGAGTGACGACCTTCGGCGGCGGCTACGCTATGCTGCCGGCGCTGCAGCGCGAGGTCGTGGATAAGCGCAAATGGGCAAGCGATGAGGAGGTCATGGACTGGTACGCCATCGGTCAGTGCACTCCCGGAGTGATTGCGGTCAACACGGCGACCTTCGTCGGGCAGAAGCAGGCGGGTGTCATCGGCGGTATATTCGCAACGCTCGGAGTGGTGTTCCCGTCGCTCGTGATAATCACGGTTATAGCCGCTTTTATCCAAAACTTTGCCCATCTCGCGGCGGTACAAAAGGCATTTGCGGGCATTCGCGTGTGCGTGTGCGTGCTCATCCTCAACGCCGTAGTGAAGCTGTGGAAAAAGTCGGTCGTGGATTGGAAAACGCTTGTCATATTCGCTGCCGTTTTTGCCGGAAGCGTGTTTCTTTCCGTGTCGCCGGTCGTCTATGTTGTCATAGCCGCTCTTGCCGGCATCGTCGTTAAGGAACTGGAGGCGAAGAGAGCATGATATATCTGCGCCTTTTCTGGGAGTTTTTCAAAACCGGTCTGTTTGCCGTAGGCGGCGGACTTGCAACGCTCCCGTTCATTTACGATATGTCCGACCGCACGGGCTGGTTCACCTATCAGCAGATAGCCGATATGATCGCCGTGTCGGAATCCACCCCCGGCCCCATCGGCGTCAACACGGCGACGTATGTGGGATATATAACCGGCGGAGTGCCCGGCTCGATCGTTGCGACGCTCGGACTTGTTACCCCGGCAGTCATCATCATTCTCATCATTGCCACCTGCCTCAAAAAATTCCGCGAGAACAGATTTGTTGACCATGCGTTTTACGGGCTTCGACCCGCCTCCACGGGGCTTATTGCCGCTGCGGGCTTTTCGGTCGTAATGCTCGCGCTTGTGAACGTCGATGCATTCAAGGCAAGCGGGAATATGCTCGATCTGTTTTCATGGAAGGGTCTGCTCCTTGCCGTGGTCATATGGCTTTTTACGAATGTCGTTAAGCCGACCAAAAAGCTGCACCCGATCGTGTTCATAGCGCTTTCAGCGCTCGTGGGCATAGCGGCATTTTAGCCTAAAGCACCGTTGCTGCCCCCAACAAAGCAATAGCTGCGGCCAACAGTGCCGTCATAAACCGTCCGATCATGTATCGGGCGGTTTTTATATCCGTCTGCGCGACCGCTGCGAAGGTCTGAAAATGCACCGACAGCCCGCCCCAGCCGAGAATAAACGCAGCCAGCGCTAGGCTTTTCGGACTGAGTGCAAGTCCCTGCATACATCCGATGCCGTTTCCGAGCTCCAAAAGCCCGAACAGCAGCGCCCTGCATGAGGAAAGCTCCTCGCCGCTTATGACGGAAAGCCTGCCTGCGAGCGCGGATATGAGGTTAAAGCTCTCCAATATGCCGCCGAGCACGGAAAACGCCGTTATGAACGCGCAAACGCTGATAACCCCCTCCGCCGAGCGCTTTATTGCCAAAGTCACGGCCGAGGAAAACGGCGCTCCCTCGAAAATATCCTCATCGTAGCATATATCGCACGCGCGCGTTGGACAGAAAATGACCGCCGATGCGAGAGCCGAAACTATATGCACGGCGTAGAGAAAGAATCCCGCGGCGGCAGAGCCGAAAACGCCCACACCGACAGCGCCGATGATAAACGCGGGACCTGAGTTGTTGCAGAAAACGAGCAGCCGTGACGCTTCTTCGCTGCTTATCTGCACGTGTCTTCGCAGCCCGGCTATATACGACGCGCCGAGCGGGTATCCGCCCGTGACGCCTATGATGAACGCCGTGACTGCGTAGCCCGATGTTCCGAGCAGCCTCGAGCCGAGCGGGGCGAGCGCATTGGCGAAAATTTTTGAAGCGCCGAGCTCGTTAATGAGATTTGTCGCGGCGAAAAACGGAAACAGAGAGGGGATTATCACTTCGGCGCACATATTTAGAGCGGCCTTCACCGACTCCGCCGCCTCCTGAGGAAAAATAAGCAGCGCTGTGAATATCCCGACCGCTGCCGAAATTTGCAAGAGCCTTTTCACACCCGCACCCCCTGTCCGTGTATTAAGCTATGCCGCCGCGCATAGGTTTAGACTGCGGAGGTGAGCGCATTTTGAGCAAAAAAAACGATAGGGCGGAGCTTCTCGCCGACCGCCTCGGGCTTCCGTCGGACGCCTTGGGCAGCACGAAGCTGAGCCTGTGCGGAAGAAGCAGACTGCTCATTGAAAACCACCGCGGCATAATATCCTACGGCGAAAATGTCACGGAGATAGCCTGCGGCGGCGCAAAGCTCGTTGTTCGCGGCGACGGTCTGCGTCTTGCGGCTATGGATAAGCACGATATGCTGATAAGCGGAAGAATACTTGCACTGGAGTTTGAAGGATGAAGAAGCTGTATGACCTTGCGCGCGGCACCGTGCGGAGCAAATGTCGAGAGTATTTTAAACCTCTGCGCCGAAAACGGAATAGAATTTTGGGATGCAAGTCCGTGCAGCGATTTTGAGCTTTTCTTCACGCTGCACGCGGCGGATTATCCCGCAGTGAGCTCACGCAGCGGCAAAAACGGCGTCGAAATTACGCTTGTGTGCTCCCGCGGCGGAAGGCAGCTAACAAAAAGCATGAAAAGCCGCGCTGTGCTGCTTGTGCTCCTATGCGTATGCATAATTCTTTCTGCGATCTCCTCGCTGTTTATATGGCGCATCGACGTTGTCGGCAACGACAAGGTCAGCGCGGAGAGCCTGCTGCGCGCGCTCGACGACTGCGGGGTGCGCTATGGCGCGTTTTGGCCTGTGATATCGTCCGATGCAGTCAAGGACTCGGTCGTGAGCACCGTGCCGGAGATAGCGTGGCTCAGCCTTAACATACGCTCATCCTGCGCTCGGATAGTCGTGCATGAGCGCATCGGAAAGCCCGAAATAGTTAACGAAAAAGCCCCGTGCGATATTATCGCCTCAAAAAGCGGCGTCATAAAACAGATGTTCGTTCTTGAGGGGGAGGGGCAGGTAAATCCGGGCGACACGGTCGCAAAGGGGGATATACTCGTGTCGGCTCTCATGCCGAGCGAGACGGGAGACGAGCGCCTTGTGCACGCAATGGCGCAGGTGCAGGCGGATACTTGGTATGAAATAAGCGCCTGTGTGCCGCTTTACGAGGAGAAAAAAGTGAAAGAAAGCGGCGGCAATACCGGCTTTTCAATAATTATCGGCAAAAAGCGGATAAATTTCTTCAATGACAGTAGAAATAAAAGCACAAGTT
>USPI01000059.1 GCA_900556535.1 uncultured Eubacteriales bacterium
TTTGTTTGCGATAATGTCCTTTTGCAGAGAGAGGAGCTTTTCGATGTTCTCCGGCTGTATGATGCGCCTTTCATTGTATTCGCCCCAGCCGTTCACCGTGGCGTACCCGATCTCGTCCACGTCGGGCTGATAGCGCTCAACGCCGAACACATCGAGCTCGGTGACGACGACGAGCGCGCAGAGCAGCGCGCAGAAAACGCCGAGACCCTTCCAGTGCCGGTCAAACACGCGCAGCGTTTTGCGCATGAGCGCGTCCGCGCCGAACCAGCCGACCGCCGCGCCGAAGAGCATGGCAAGGAGCAAAATTGCTACTCTCGCCGGAGTGCCGTCGTTCCCGGCGGCATAGGAGCCGACATTGAATACAGTTTTGAGGATCAGCAGCGCCATGCCGAGCGCGAATGTGATAATAAGTGCAGCAGCGGTAAAAGGCTCCATAAAACCCTCCGTTTCCGGTCAAAAACAACAAAAAAGCGGCTGCCGATTATAGCAGTCGCTGAAAAATTCATTTTTCACAAAATATTTCTTGACATAGCTATATATACAATGATAGAATAACTTGCTATGTTATCTTGTGGCGTAATGGCTGGTACCCCAGTCTTTACACTCACAATATACCATCAACAAAACGTAAATACAACACCGTGGTGAACGAAATTTACAACTCACCCGGGTGTTCTCAATTACGATTAAGGAGTGTGTGCGAATGCCAAAAGATGTTCTCTACGGCAAAACTCTCAGAAAGAGCTTTGCACGGTATGAAGAGATCCAGGACATGCCCAACCTGCTGGAGATCCAAAAGAAGAGCTACAAGTGGTTCCTCGAGACCGGTCTGCGCGAGGTGTTCAGGGATACCGACGCCGTAACGGACTATTCCGGAAAGCTCGAGCTGAGCTTTGTGGACTATTCCATGGACGAAAAGCCCAAGTACACCGAGGAGGAGTGCAAGGCACGCGATGCAACGTATGCCGCGCCTCTGAAGGTCAGCGTGCGCCTGCGCAACCTCGAGACCGAGGAGATCAAGGAGCAGGAGATATTCATGGGCGACTTCCCGCTCATGACCGCCGGCGGTACGTTTATAATTAACGGCGCCGAGCGCGTTATCGTTTCCCAGATCGTCCGCAGCCCCGGTGTGTACTATGATAAGACCACCGACCGTAGCATGACGAGCCTTTACGCAGCCACCGTTATCCCGTATCACGGCGCATGGCTTGAGTATGAGACCGATGCAAACGACACCTTCTATGTCCGCATCGACAAAAACCGCAAGCTGCCGATAACCTGGTTCCTCAAGGCAATGGGCAAGTACGACGAGACCAGACCCGAGACCTGGCTTTCCTGCACTCCCGACCCCATCATGGGCGCCACCACCAACGAGCGTCTCAAGGAGATATTCGGCGACGACGAGCGCATAAACGTCACCATCGACAAGGACACGACCACCGGCCGTGACGAGTGCCTGATGGAGATCTACCGCAAGCTGCGCCCCGGCGATCCCCCGACGGTAGAAAGCGCCGAGAGCCTGCTTGAGAGCCTGTTCTTCGACCGCCGCCGCTACGATATTTCCAACGTCGGCCGCTATAAGTTCAACAAGAAGCTGGCGCTGCGCGGCAGGATCAACGGCTTCAAGCTCGCAATGCCCGTTGCAGACCCCGCCACCGGCGAAATTCTTGCCGACGAGGGCGAGATAATCTCCCGCGAGCTGGCGGAGAAGATCGACGCTGCCGGCGTTATCGAGGTCAGCCTCGACGTTGACGGCAAGATCGTCAAGGTGTTCTCCAACGGCATGGTTCCTCTTCAGAGCATGGTCGATATCGACCCCGAGGAGCTGGGCATCAAGGAGAAGGTGCGCGCCATCGTTCTCAAGAGCCTCATGGAGCAGTATTCCGGCGACGCTCTCAAGGAAGCCATCCTTGAGAATATCGACGTTCTCATTCCCAAGCACATAGTCGTTGACGATATGTTCGCATCCGTCAACTACCTCAACTGCCTTGCTTACGGCATCGGCGATAAGGACGACATCGACCACCTCGGCAACCGCCGCGTCCGCTGCGTCGGCGAGCTGCTTCAGAATCAGTTCCGCATCGGCTTCAGCCGCATGGAGCGCGTCATCCGCGAGCGCATGACCCTGCAGGATCTCGACATCGTCACCCCGCAGAGCCTCATAAACATCCGACCCGTAACGGCGGCGATCAAGGAGTTCTTCGGCTCCAGCCCGCTTTCTCAGTTCATGGACCAGACCAACCCCCTGTCCGAGCTTACTCATAAGCGCCGTATGTCGGCACTCGGCCCCGGCGGTCTGAGCCGCGAGAGAGCATCGTTTGACGTCCGTGACGTTCACTACAGCCACTATGGCCGTCTGTGCCCGATAGAGACTCCCGAAGGCCCGAACATCGGACTTATCTCCTACCTCGCTTCCTACGCAAGAGCCAATGAGTACGGCTTCCTCGTGGCGCCGTTCCAGAAGGTCGAGAAGGGCACCTGCCGCGTCACCGATCAGGTGGATTACCTGACCGCCGACATGGAGGATAACTACATCGTCGCTCCCGCAACCGAGCCGCGCGACGAAAACGGCTGCCTCATCAATAAGCGTATCACCTGCCGCCACCGCGACGAGATCGTCGAGGTCGACAGAGAGAGAGTCGATTACATCGACATAAGCCCCCGCATGATGGTCTCCATCGCAACCGCAATGATCCCGTTCCTCGAGAACGACGACGCTAACCGTGCTCTGATGGGCGCGAACATGCAGCGTCAGGCGGTTCCCCTTATGGTCACCCAGGCGCCTATCGTTGCGACCGGCATCGAGCACAAGTGCGCCGTTGACTCCGGCGTTGTCGTTGTCGCAGAGGGCGACGGCGAGGTCGTCCGCTCCGATGCACAGAACATCGCCATCAAGTACGACAGCGGTGAAGTCAAGAACTACAAGCTCATTAAGTTTGCCCGCTCCAACCAGGGTACCTGCGTCAATCAGAGACCCATCGTGTCTCTCGGCGAGCGCGTTCACGAGGGAGACGTCATTGCAGACGGCCCGAGCACCAAGAACGGTGAGATTTCCCTCGGCAAGAACATTCTTGTCGGCTTTATGACCTGGGAAGGCTACAACTACGAGGACGCTATCCTGCTTAACGAGCGCCTTGTCATGGAGGACGTTTTCACCTCCCTGCACGTTGAGGAGTACGAGTGCGACGCTCGTGACACCAAGCTCGGACCCGAGGAGATCACCCGCGATATCCCCGGCGTAGGCGACGATGCGCTCAAGTATCTTGACGAGCGCGGCATCATCACCGTCGGTGCCGAGGTCCGTGCAGGCGATATCCTCGTCGGCAAGGTCACCCCGAAGGGCGAGACCGACCTCACCGCAGAGGAAAGACTGCTTCGCGCCATCTTCGGCGAGAAGGCAAGAGAGGTGCGCGACACCTCGCTCAAGGTCCCCCACGGCGAGAGCGGCATCATCGTTGACGTCAAGGTATTCACCCGCGAAAACGGCGACGAGATGAGCCCCGGCGTAAATCAGGTCGTCCGCGTCTACATCGCCCAGAAGCGTAAGATCTCCGTCGGCGATAAGATGGCAGGCCGCCACGGCAACAAGGGCGTCGTTTCCCGCATCCTCCCGCGTGAGGATATGCCGTACCTGCCCGACGGCACCCCGCTGGACATCGTCCTGAACCCGCTGGGCGTTCCTTCCCGAATGAACATCGGTCAGGTACTTGAGGTTCACCTTGGTTACGCTGCTCAGGCACTCGGCTGGAAGGTCGCAACGCCTATCTTTAACGGCGCAAACGAGGCCACCATCCGCGATACTCTGCGTCAGGCGGGGCTGCGCGAGGACGGCAAGAGCGTTCTGTACGACGGCCGTACAGGCGAAAAATTTGATAATGACGTCACCGTTGGCTGGGTCTACTTCCTTAAGCTCCACCATCTGGTCGATGATAAGATCCACGCCCGCAGCACCGGCCCCTACAGCCTTGTTACTCAGCAGCCTCTCGGCGGCAAGGCACAGTTCGGCGGTCAGCGCTTCGGCGAAATGGAGGTTTGGGCGCTGGAGGCATACGGCGCAGCATACACTCTGCAGGAGATACTCACCGTCAAGTCCGACGACGTTACCGGTCGTGTCCGCACCTACGAGAGCATCGTCAAGGGCAACAACATCCCGCAGCCCGGCGTGCCCGAATCGTTCAAGGTCCTCGTCAAGGAGCTTCAGTCGCTGTGTCTTGATATCCGCGTTCTGGATAAGGACGGACAGGAGATCGAGCTCAAGGACGACGATGAGGACGAGTTCATCCCGAAGATGAAGGACGAGATGTACGACGCGGTCTCCGGCGACGAGGAGATCGAGGCGGAGGGATATACCATTGAGGACATCCCCGAGTCCGACGATGACGATTTCGGATTTTTGTCCGATGATTACAGCGAGGAGGATGAATAATAATGAGTTTTACACCGTTTGACGCCATCAAAATCGGCATAGCCTCCCCTGAAATGATCCTTTCATGGTCCTCCGGCGAAGTCACCAAGCCCGAGACCATTAACTACCGCACCCTCAAGCCCGAGCGCGACGGCCTTTTCTGCGAAAGAATCTTCGGACCGACCAAGGACTGGGAGTGCCACTGCGGCAAGTATAAGAAGATCAGCTACAAGGGCAAGGTCTGCGACCGCTGCGGAGTCGAAGTCACCAAGAGCAAGGTTCGCCGCGAGCGCATGGGCCACATCGAGCTGGCTGCCCCCGTATCTCACATTTGGTACTTCAAGGGCATACCCAGCCGCATGGGCCTGCTTCTCGACCTCACTCCGAGAGTGCTCGAGAAGGTTCTGTACTTTGCAAATTATATAGTTACCGATCCCGGCTTTACTCCGCTGGAAAAGTGCCAGATACTCACCGAAAAAGAGTACCGCGACATGCGCGAGAAGTACGAGGATGATTTCGATGCCGGTATGGGCGCCGAAGCTATAAAAAAGCTACTGCAGCAGATCGACTGCGAGCAGCTTTCCGCTCAGCTCAGAGAGGAGCTGGCGAACGCCTCCGGTCAGAAGAAGGCAAAGCTCGTCAAGCGCCTTGAGGTCGTTGAGGCCTTCCGACAGAGCGGCAACAAGCCCGAGTGGATGATAATCGACATTCTGCCGGTCATCCCGCCCGAGATCCGCCCGATGGTACAGCTTGACGGCGGCCGCTTCGCAACGAGCGACCTTAACGATCTCTACCGCCGCGTTATTAACCGCAATAACCGTCTTAAGAGACTCATTCAGCTCAACGCTCCCGACATCATCGTGCGCAACGAGAAGCGCATGCTTCAGGAAGCGGTCGACGCACTTATCGACAACGGCCGCCGCGGCAGAGCCGTAACCGGCGCAAATTCCCGCGCACTCAAGTCGCTGTCGGATATGCTCAAGGGCAAGCAGGGACGCTTCCGCCAGAACCTTCTGGGTAAGCGCGTCGACTACTCCGGCCGAAGCGTTATCGTCGTAGGTCCTGACCTCAAGATCTACCAGTGCGGCGTTCCCAAGGAGATGGCAATTGAGCTGTTCCGCCCGTTCGTTATGAAAAAGCTCGTTGAGGACGGCGCCGCGAACAACATCAAATCCGCAAAAAAGATGGTCGACAAGCAGCGCACCGAGGTTTGGGACGCGCTCGAGGTCGTCATCAAGGAGCACCCCGTCCTGCTCAACCGTGCGCCTACGCTGCACCGTCTGGGCATTCAGGCGTTCGAGCCCATCCTCGTTGAGGGCAGAGCGCTCAAGCTCCACCCGCTGGTATGTACCGCATACAACGCCGACTTTGACGGCGACCAGATGGCTATCCACGTCCCGCTGTCCGCGGAGGCTCAGGCTGAGGCGCGCATCCTCATGCTTTCGGCAAACAACCTCCTGCGCCCGCAGGACGGACACCCCGTCACCGTTCCTACTCAGGATATGATCCTCGGCTCTTACTACCTGACCATGAAGCGCATGGGCAAGGCGGAAAAGGGTGCGGAGACCGTGTTCGTTATGGATCCAGGCGACACCGACCTGCCGCGTGAGGAGGTCGTTGACGCAGACGATTACCTCGCAGCAGAGGAAAAGACCCTCGCCGAGGGCGGCAAGGCGCCGAGCTATAAGCCCGTTGTCATCTTCCGTGACCCGAGCGAGGCAGTCATGGCTTACAGCCAGGGCGACATCGGCCTGCACGCTCCCATTCTCGTTCGCGTCAGCAAGACTTTTGACGGCGTCGAGAAGAGCAAGGTCATCGAGAGCACCGTCGGCCGCATCATCTTCAACGAGAAGATCCCTCAGGATCTCGGCTACGTTGACCGCACAGACCCCGAGCACGCTTTCGATTACGAGATAAGCTTCCAGGTCGGCAAGAAGCAGCTCGGCGATATCATCGACCGCTGCATCAAAAAGCACGACTTCACCATCTCCGCCGAGGTGCTTGACGGCATCAAGGCCATGGGCTATAAGTACTCCACCAAGGGGGCTATCACTATCTCCATCGCCGATATGACCGTTCCTGAGGCGAAGAAGACCCTCATTAACGAGACCGAGGGCAAGGTCGTTGCGATCGAGCGTCAGTTCAAGCGCGGCTTCATCACCGATGACGAGCGCTACCGCCTCGTTGTTTCCGAGTGGGAAAAGACCACCAAGGACGTCACCAACGCCCTTCAGAACTGCCTCGACACCTACAACCCCATCTACATGATGGCAAACTCCGGTGCTCGTGGCTCCATGAACCAGATCCGTCAGCTTGCCGGTATGCGCGGCCTTATGGCTAACACCTCCGGTAAGACCATCGAGATCCCCATCAAGGCAAACTTCCGTGAAGGTCTGAGCGTTCTGGAGTACTTCATCTCCTCCCGAGGCGCACGAAAGGGTCTTGCCGATACCGCACTTCGTACCGCCGACTCCGGTTATCTTACCCGCCGAATGGTCGATGTCTGCCAGGACGTTATCATCCGCGAGTCCGACTGCGGCACCACCGACGGCGTATGGGCTTCGGCTATCTACGAAAAGGGTCAGCTCGTCCAGTCCTACGGTACCAGCATCCACGGCCGCTTCCCGGCAGTGCCCATCTGCGACCCGCAGACCGGCGAGGTGCTGTTTGACACCGATCATATGCTCATGCCCGCAGACGCGGACGTTCTCGAGGCACACGGCATCGACCGCGTCCTCATCCGCAGCGTCCTGTCCTGCGAGGCACGCACCGGCGTTTGCGCTAAGTGCTACGGCATAAACCTCGCTATCGGCCAGCCCGTAAGCGCAGGCGAAGCGGTCGGCGTAATAGCAGCGCAGTCCATCGGCGAGCCCGGTACTCAGCTTACCATGCGTACCTTCCACACCGGCGGCGTCGCCGGCGACGACATCACTCAGGGTCTTCCCCGTGTCGAAGAGCTTTTCGAGGCGCGCAAGCCCAAGAAGATGGCCGTCCTTGCCGAAATTTCCGGCACCGTCTCCATCGAGGAGACCAAGAAGGGCGCACTGTTTGCGATCAGCGTAATAAACGAGGAAGAGGGCGACACCAGAGTTTACACCGTGCCTCACTCGGCAGGTATCCTTGTCAAGAACGGCGAACATGTCGATAAGGGCCAGGAGCTCACCAGCGGCGCACTCAGCCCGCACGATGTCCTGCGTATCCGCGGCATCGACGACGACGAGTTCGGCCGTCCCGGCGTCCGCACCTATATCATTCAGGAGGTCCAGAAGGTCTACCGTCAGCAGGGCGTTGACATCAACGATAAGCATATCGAGATCATCGTCCGTCAGATGATGCGTAAGGTCAAGGTCGAGGAGTCCGGCAGCACCGAGTTTCTTTCCGGCGCGACCGTCGATATCGGTGAGCTCAAGGCGGCAAACCGCAAGATCGACGAGCGCATCGCGGCAGGCGAGGAGGGTCTCACCAAGGCGACCTATACCCAGCTTCTCATGGGTATCACCAAGGCCTCGCTCGCAACCGAGAGCTTCCTGTCCGCAGCATCCTTCCAGGAGACCACCAAGGTCCTCACCGAGGCCGCCATCAAGGGCAAGGTCGACCACCTTGTCGGCCTGAAGGAGAACGTCATCATCG
>USPI01000060.1 GCA_900556535.1 uncultured Eubacteriales bacterium
AATGCGTTTCACATCAGGAGAGATCTTAAAAATGCTTTTTAGAATTTTCACGGCCATAGGCGCCGTCGGTGCGGGCCTGCATACGCTCATTGCCGGACAGGACGGAGGAGCCATGAAGGTCACGGGCGTGCTTATCCTCAGATTTTTTGAGTATTTCATCGGCTCGCAGCTTACCTACGTCATTCTCATGCTTTTGTCCACGGAGCTTTTCATAAGGCTCGACGAGCCGCAGGAGCGTCCGTCGAAGTTTTGGAAATGGCATATGCGCGAGGTCGCAAAGATGATATGCCTTTACAGCGGGGCGCAGGTCATCGTGACGGGGCGCGAAAAGCTGCCGAAGGATACGCGATACCTTCTCGTTTCAAACCACCGCTCGCTGTTTGATCCCATCGTTGCCGAGGCTGCGATAAGCGATGAGGAGCTTATTTACGTTTCCAAGCCCGGCAACTATAAGATCCCCGTCGGCGGCAAGGTCATGCACAAGTGCGGCTGCCTTTCGCTTAACAGAGAGAATAACCGCGAGGCGCTCAAGACCATCAAGCAGGCGACCGAATACATAAATAAGGATTACGCCTCGGTCTGCATTTACCCCGAGGGCACGCGCGGACACAGACAGCAGCTTCTGGATTTCCACGCGGGCTCGTTCAAGATCGCGCAGCGCGCCGGAGTTCCGGTCGTGTGTGCGTCGCTTTGGAATACCGACGCGGTGCAGCACAACTTCCCGTTTAAGAAAACAAAGGTGTTTATCGACATCATCGGCGTCATTGACGCGGACTATGTCAAGGAGCACAAGACCCGCGACACCGCACAGCTTGCCCAGCAGATGATCCAGGAGCATATCGACGCCGTTGCCAAAGAGGAGAGTGCTGCCGCTAAATGAAAGATCTGATGAAGCTTTTCAGATACCTCAAGGCTAAAGAGTGGATGCTTTTCCTCTTTAGCCTTGTGTTTGTATGCACTCAGGTCGTGCTCGACCTGAAAATACCCGACTATATGTCGCAGATAACGACGCTTATCGAGACTCCCGGCAGCGCCATTGGCGATGTCTGGAGCGCGGGCGGCATGATGCTGCTGTGCGCTCTGGGGAGCCTCGTTTCCTCCGTCGTTGTCTGCTTTTTTGCATCCCGCATTGCGGCGGCATTTTCGCGCAGACTGCGAAAGGAAATGTTCGACAAGGTATCGAGCTTCACACTTGAGGAGATAAACGCCTTCTCGACGGCGAGCCTCATAACCCGCTCGACCAATGACGTCTCGCAGGTGCAGATGATGCTCGTCATGTCGCTTCAGGTCGTGGTGAAGGCTCCGCTCATGGCGGCTTGGGCGATAACGAAGATCGCGGGCAAGGCGTGGCAGTGGTCGTTTGCCACGGCGCTTGCCGTGGTGCTGCTCGTCGTGATACTCGGCTTTGCGATAAAATTTACCTTCCCCTGCTTTCGCAGGCTGCAATGGCTCCAGGACGCGCTCAACCAGTCGGCACGCGAAAATCTCACCGGTATCCGCGTTGTAAGAGCGTATAACGCAGAGGAATATCAGGAGAAAAAATTCGAGAAGGCAAACACGGAGCTGCTTGAAAATTCGCTGTTTGCAAACCGCGCCATGACGCTTTTGACGCCGTTCATGGGGCTTGTGATGAACTGCCTTAATATGTCCATCTATTGGATAGGCGCGGTGCTCATAAGCTCGGCGGCGGCAGTCACGGCGCGCATTGACATATTCGCGGATATGATAGTTTTCATGTCCTACGCTATGCAGGTCATCATGAGCTTTGTCATGATCGTCATGGTCGTCATCATCGCGCCGCGTGCCCTTGAGGCGGCAAAGCGCATCCGCGAGGTGCTGTGCACGGTGCCCAAGATCGTTGACGGCAGCGTCACGGATTCCGGCGACACGGTCGGTACGGTCGAGTTTAAAAACGTGAGCTTCACCTATCCCGGCGGCAGCGGCAGCGTTCTGAGCAATATAAGCTTCACGGCGCGGCGCGGCGAGACCGTCGCGTTTATAGGCTCGACGGGCTCGGGCAAAACGACGCTGGTAAATCTCATACCGCGCTTTTACGACGCGACGGACGGCGAGGTGCTCGTTGACGGAATAAACGTCAAGGATTACGAGCTTGAGGCGCTTTATTCGAAGATAGGCTACGTTTCGCAGAAGGCGGTCATGTTCACAGGCAGCATTGAGGATAACGTCGCGTTCGGCAAAAACGCCGATGCCGATAAATTAAACGCCGCCCTTGAGACCGCGAGCGCGGACTTCGTTTTCTCTCTTGAGGACGGAGCACATGCGCATATGGCGCGCGGCGGCACGAACTTCTCCGGCGGTCAGAAGCAGCGGCTCTCGATAGCCCGCGCCCTCTGCCGCGATGCCGAGATACTCATTTTTGACGACACGTTCTCCACTCTGGATTTTAAGACCGACAGGCAGCTTCGTGACGCACTCAGGGAAAAGACCGAGGGGCAGACCAAGCTCATCGTCGCGCAGCGCATCGGCACAATCATGAGCGCGGACAGAATAGTCGTGCTCGACGAGGGGCGCATTGCCGGAATAGGGACGCACCGCGAGCTGCTGTCCTCGTGCGAGGTATATCGTCAGATAGCCCTCAGTCAGCTTTCGGAGGAGGAGCTTGCCATATGAAACATTCTCCGCCGGGCAGGGGCGCCAAGGAAAAGCCCCAAAACACGAAAAATGCGATGCTCTCGCTGTTTAAATACCTCAAGCCGTGGTATAAGCCGGTCGCCGTCGCGCTTGTGTTCAGCCTTTTGAGCACGGCGCTCACGCTCATTGCGCCGGATAAGCTCGCCAAGCTGACCGACACCATCGCCGCGGGGCTTGTCAGCGGCATCGACATGAGCCTCGTCATAGGCTCCATAGTCACGATACTTATAATCTACATCTCGGCAAACCTTGCCGCCTGCGCCTCGAGCTACATGATGATAACCGTCATGCAGCGCCTTGCATGGAGTATGCGCGGCAGCATAAGCAAGAAGATAAACCGCCTGCCGCTGAGGTTTTTCGACAAGACCACGGTCGGCGACGTGCTCAGCCGCATCACAAACGACGTTGACACCATAAGCTCGGCACTCAACTCAAGCATCACGACGCTTGTGCAGTCGGTCGTGCAGTTCGTCGGCGTTATAATCATAATGTTTGCCACCAGCGGCCGCCTTGCACTCACCGCGGTCGGCTCGACCGTCATCGGCTTCGTGCTGATGTTCTTCATCATCTCGCGCTCGCGCAAGTATTTCCGCCGCCAGCAGCAGAATTTGGGGCGCATGAACGGTCACGTCGAGGAGATGTACTCCGGTCACGACATCGTGCGCGCATACGGCGCGATGAAGCAGTCGCGCGAGCAGTTTGACAAAATAAACGACGATCTGTACACGAGCGCGTGGAAGTCGCAGTTTTTCAGCGGACTTCTTATGCCGCTCATGAGCTTTGTCGGCAGCTTCGGCTACGTCGCCGTGTGCGTTGTCGGCGCGGCTCTGACGATGAGCGGGAGCATCAGCTTCGGCACGGTCATTGCGTTTATAAGCTATGTAAAGCTCTTCACCAATCCCCTGAGCCAGATATCTCAGGCCATGAGCAGCCTCATGTCCGCAGGCGCCGCGGGCGAGCGCGTTTTCGGCTTCCTCGACGAGGAGGAGATGCCCGATGACAGCTCCTGCACGCAGCAGATATGCCATGTGCGCGGCAAGGTCGAGTTTGAGGACGTGCGCTTCGGATACGAGGAGGGCAAGCAGATAATAAACGGCTTCAGCGCCGTCGTCGAGCCCGGTCAAAAGGTCGCGATAGTCGGTCTGACGGGTGCGGGCAAGACCACGATGGTCAATCTGCTCATGCGCTTTTACGACGTGTGGAGCGGGCAGATAAAAATTGACGGCGTCGATCTTGCAAGCCTCAAGCGCAGCGATGTCCACGCGATGTTCGGCATGGTGCTTCAGGACACGTGGCTCTTTGAAGGGACCTACCGCGAGAATATCGCCTACGGCAAGGAAAACGTCAGCGATGAGCAGATAGTCGCGGCGTGCAGGCTCGTCGGCATGGATCATTACATTTCGACCCTGCCCGAGGGCTACGACACTAAGCTCAGCGACCGCAGCAGCCTCTCGGCGGGGCAGCGCCAGCTTCTTACCATAGCTCGCGCCATGGTCGAGAATGCGCCGATGATAATTCTCGACGAGGCGACGAGCTCGGTCGATACGCGCACGGAGGCACTCGTGCAGAAGGCGATGGACAGCCTCACGAGCGGGCGCACGAGCTTTGTCATCGCGCACAGGCTTTCGACCATCCGCAACGCCGACCTCATCCTCGTCATGGATAAGGGTGACGTCGTCGAAAGCGGCACGCACGAGCAGCTTCTCGCTGCCGGCGGGCTGTACAGCGAGCTGTACACAAGTCAGTTTGAAAGGTGATAATAATGAAAAAAGTCGCACTTATAACAGGCTCCTCACGCGGCATCGGAAGAGCCTGCGCCGCAGCGCTTGCCGAGGCTGGCTATGCGGTGTGCATAAATTATATAGAGCGCGAGGACATGGCGCGGCAGCTCGAGCAGGAGCTTACCTCACGCGGCTTCGAGGCGATGTCGTACAGAGCCGACGTTGCCGACCGCGAGGCCGTGCACGAAATGGTGCGTGAGGTGCGCTCGCGCCTCGGGCAGATAACGCTTCTGGTCAATAACGCGGGCATCGCAAAGCAGGGACTGTTTCAGGACATAAGCAGCGAGTATTGGCAGCGCGTTTTGGCGGTGAACATAGGCGGCGCGTTCAATACGATACAGGAGGTGCTGCCGGATATGCTGCATGAGCACTCCGGCTGCATAGTGAACATATCGTCGATTTGGGGCGAGCACGGCGCGTCGTGCGAGGTGGCGTATTCTGCGACGAAGCATGCGATAGTCGGGCTCACGCGCTCTCTTGCGCAGGAGCTTGCACCGTCGCATATCCGCGTAAACTGCGTCGCGCCCGGAGTTATCAACACCGACATGGTGCAGTCGCTCGGCAGCGAAACGATGGATATGCTCGTCGAGGCGACTCCGCTCGGCAGGCTCGGCAGACCCGAGGACATTGCCGCCGCGGTGGAGTTTCTCGCCTCGGATAAGGCGTCGTTCATAACCGGCCAGGTGCTCTGCGCCGACGGCGGCTTCTCCGACTCACATTAAAATATAAAAATAAAAAGCACGGTAATTCCATCGGAATTACCGTGCTTACTATGGCAAATGACTCTAATTTTGATAGAAACCCGTTAAGGGGGTGCAACTACGGTTTGGAGGGGGGTGCATTTTTGATTTTAGGGGGGTGCAACCACGGCTTTAGGGGGTGCATTACTCTACCCGTGGGGGCAGCAATAAACCGCAGGCGTTGAAACCTGCGGTCTTTTCATTTTTGTTGGGACTCACGCCTCGATTTCTGTACCGCCCTGGAATTTGAAGGTCATCCGTCCGTCGGCGTGGACGGTTATCGTGTCGATAATGGTGAGCCAGAGCTTTTCGTCAAACTCGGTGAGGGCATCCAATTCCTGCACCTCAAACATAAACGCTCCGATGGCTTCTGCCTGGGCTTCCCGTGCAGCTTTTGTAGTGCGGAGCTGTTCGAGCCGTGCCTTGGCTTTTTCATACCGCTCTACAAACCCATTGTACCGGGCGGCGTATTCTTCCTGGTTCTGTGCCATCTGTGAATTTTCCGCAATGCAACGCTTTGTCAGTTCGGTCACCACATCGATCTCCTCAAGCAGACTCTCGATTTCTGTATCAATGCCTGTACAGTCTGTCAGGGTGGCTTGCATCAATCGGCAATCCTCAAGGATGTTGTCTTTGCTTTCGATGATAGCGTTAAGGGCGGTCACGAACCGCGCTTTAATGGTTTCCTCGTCCAGATGCGGCGTTTCGCATTTGTGCTCACCCTTGAATTTGCCGTTGCATTGCCAGATGACCCTGCGGTATTTTGAGGTCGAGTTCCAGACTTTCGAGCCAAAATAGGAGCCGCAGTCCCCGCAGACGATGCGGGAAGAAAAAATGCTCTTCCCGCTGTATTGACGGCTGATCCGTTTGCGCCGCTCAAATTCAACCTGAACCTTGTCGAATTCATCCGGCGTTATAATCGGCTCATGGCTGTGCTCCACATAATACTGCGGCACCTCGCCTTCGTTGATCTTTCTCTTTTTCGTGAGGAAATCCACGGTGAAACATTTTTGTAGAGCGCAGCGCCTTTGTACTTCTCGTTTTTCAGAATGCTTTCCACCGTGCTGGACTGCCAGTTCGGCTTTCCTGACGGTGTGAGAATTCCATCCGCCGTCAATTCCCTGGCAATAGTACAAGGGGTCAGCCCTTTCATAAAGCGAGCGTAGATTCTGCGGACAACGGCCGCCTCTTCCGGCACGACTTCGGGGAAACCGTCTGCCCCCTTGCGGTAACCAAGGAACTGTTTGTATGGCAGGCTGACCTTTCCGTCGGCAAATCGTTTTCTCTGTCCCCAGGTCACATTCTCTGAAATGGAGCGGCTCTCTTCCTGGGCAATGCTCGACATGATGGTGATGAGCAGTTCGCCCTTGCCGTCGAAGGTATAAATGTTCTCTTTTTCAAAATAGACCTGTACGCCCTTTCCCTTAAGCTTGCGGATGGTGACCAGACTGTCCACGGTATTGCGAGCAAACCGGCTGACGGACTTTGTGACGATGAGGTCGATCTTCCCCGCCATGGCGTCTTCGATCATCTCATTGAAACCCGCACGGTTTTTGGTGTTTGTGCCGGAAATTCCCTCGTCGGTATAGACTTTTACAAAGGACCATTCGGGGTTCCGGTGAATATACTGGGTATAATAATCGACCTGAGCTTCATAGCTGGTGAACTGCTCGTCGCTGTCCGTGGAAACACGGGCATAGGCGGCAACGCGCAGTTTGTGGAGCGGGATGCTGGCAGGCTGGTTCATCAGGTCAATGGACGGTGGGATCACTGTTACCGTCCGTTCCATGCTGTTCACGATCCCTGCCTCCTTTTTGTCATTGCATGCTGTCGAGCCGTTTCTTTCATTTCCGGCGTCCAGCTTTCCGCTCTGGAGCGATCAGCCCAGGTGCGAGTGATCTCGGTGCCGTCTGAGAAATGAAAGCGCAGGATGTTGCCGTCGTCGGCGATAATTTTTTCGATGCTCGAAGGGTCATCCGTGACCTGCCGTACCAGTTCATCCAGTGTGGCTTCCGGTATCTGTTTGGAAGCGCAGTGCTTTTTGCCCTTTGTATTGAAGGTGGAACAGATCCACACGATCCGCGCGGCCGTTGTTTTCCTGCGGAAATTCTTTCCGCATTTCGCACACTGAATGAGGCCGGTGTAAAAGAAGGAAGGCTGTGCGGGCGGCTTTGACTTGTGTTTCTCGGCTCTTCGCGCGATTTCCGCCTGTACCGCTTTCCACTCAGCCAGAGGAATAATGGCTTCATGGGTTCTTTCCGCGTGGTACATTGCTTTCTGACCGGTATTGGGGATCGTCTTTTTCGTAATGTAGCTTTCGCAAAAGAACCGCTGCAGGAGCAGATTGCCCGTGTAGGCATAGTTCCGCAGGATCCTGGCTATTGTCTGCGGATGCCACTGTTCGCCCCCAGCCGGAGGCTGAATCCCTTCATCGTTCAGTTTTGCGGTGATGCGGTCTCTGCCCATTCCGTCGAGAAATTCCCGGTAAATGCGGCGTACCAGCTCGGCTTCCTCCGGGATGACGCAGTAATGCCCCTCCCGCATTCGGTAACCAAGCATTCGTCCATTCCAGGGAATGCCGTTTTCGAAATTCCGTTTGACCCGCCACTTCTGGTTTTCGCTGACGGAGCGGCTTTCCTCCTGGGCATAGGACGCCAGAATGGTCAGCATCAGCTCGCCGTCGGCGCTCATGGTGTGGATATTCTGTTCTTCAAAGAACACATCAATGCCCAGACCTTTCAGCTCCCGGACAGTTTCCAGAAGGGTGACCGTGTTGCGGGAAAAACGCGAGACCTCCTTGGTCAGCACCAGCCCCACGCGCCCGGCCTCGCAGTCAGCCAGCAGGCGGGAAAAGG
>USPI01000061.1 GCA_900556535.1 uncultured Eubacteriales bacterium
GCTCCCGCAAGGAAGCAAATCGACAAGCACCCCCTATGCAGTAAAATGCACAGGGGGCGTTTTTTATATGCGCGGCAACGCACAAACGAAAAGATCCCGACGGCGCGCTCTGTGCCGTCGGGATTTTGTTATACTGTATGCTTTTTGGCTCGTTATCAGAGCTGCTTCTGGGCGTTTATTTTAATGCCGGGGCCCATGGTGGAAGCGGTGACGCAGGACTTGATGTACTGGCCCTTTGCCGCTGCGGGCTTTGCCTTGATGATGGCGCCGATGAGAGCTGCGTAGTTCTCATACAGCTTATCCTCGCCGAAGGAGACCTTGCCGATGGGGCAGTGGATGATGTTGGTCTTGTCCAGACGGTACTCGACCTTACCTGCCTTGGACTCCTTGATCGCCTGAGCAATGTTGGGAGTTACGGTGCCTGCCTTGGGGGAGGGCATGAGGCCCTTAGGACCGAGGACCTTACCGAGACGGCCGACGGTGCCCATCATGTCGGGGCTTGCGATAACGGTGTCGAACTCGAACCAGTTCTCCTTCTGGATCTTCTCAACGAGGTCCATGCCGCCGGCGTAATCGGCGCCTGCTGCCAGAGCCTCTTCCTTGCGCTCGTCCTTGCAGAAAACGAGGACGCGGACGGTCTTACCGGTGCCGTTGGGGAGAACGATGGCGCCGCGGACCTGCTGGTCTGCGTGACGGCCGTCAACACCGAGCTTGACGTGCAGCTCAACGGTCTCGTCGAACTTCGCCTTGCTTGCCTTTATTACCAGGCCGAATGCCTCCATGGGATCATAGAGGGCCTGCTTATCTATGAGCTTTGCGCTCTCTTTATAATTTTTACCTCTAAACAATTTCGTTTCCTCCTAAATATGTGGTTGAGTCGGAATAAATCCTCCCACTTTTGCCTTTCCTCAGTCGCCTACGACGACGCCCATGGAACGGCAGGTGCCTGCGACCATGCTCATTGCAGCCTCAATGTCGGTGCAGTTGAGGTCGGGCATCTTCTGCTCTGCGATCTTGCGCAGGTCTTCCTTGCTGATGGTAGCGACCTTGTCTCTCTGGGGAACGCCGGAAGCGGTCTCGATGCCGCAGGCCTTCTTTATCAGCAGTGCTGCGGGGGGAGTCTTGGTGATAAAGGTGAAGCTGCGGTCGGAGTAAACGGTGATGACGACGGGGATCATCATGCCCATGTCGCCCTTGGTGCGCTCGTTAAAGTCCTTGGTGAACTGGCCGATGTTGACGCCGTACTGACCAAGTGCGGGACCTACAGGGGGAGCCGGAGTCGCCTTTCCTGCGGGAACCTGGAATCTGACATATCCAACTATTTTCTGTGCCATTATTCAGCACCTCTTTCTTATTATTCTTTGATTTCCTCGACCTGATCGAGTTCAAGGTCGACGGGAGTCTCTCTGCCGAACATAGAGACGACGACGCGGACCCTGTCCTTTTCGGGCTCAAGCTCCTCAACGGTGCCGAGGAAGCCCGCAAGAGGACCGTCGGTGACCTTAACGGTGTCGCCGACCTGATAACCCGTGACGATCTCGTGACGCTCGACGCCGAGATCATAGATCTCCTGCTCCGTGAGCGGAACGGCCTTGCCGCCCGAGCCTACGAAGCCGGTCGCACCGCGGACATTGTGGATCAGATGCCAGCTATCGTCGGTCAGTATCATCTTGCACAGAACGTAGCCGGGGAACACCTTGCGCTCAACGGTCTTTTCGCCGGAGTCGGTGAACTCGGTGACGGTCTCCATGGGGATATTGACCTCGTGGATCAGATCCTGCATTCCGCGATTTTCGGCAGCCTTCATGATAGCCGCCGCAACTGCGTTTTCATAACCTGAATAGGTATGGATCACATACCATTTTGCGTCTTCTGCCATAATCGCTAACCTGCAATCTCGAAGATGACGTTCACGACCAGTCCCGCGAGCTCATCAAAGCCCCACAGGACAACGGCGGCGATCGCCATTACGAAAAGTGCGACACCGGTATTCGTTGCAAGCTGCTTGGGAGTCGGCCATACGACCTTCTTCAGCTCACTCTTGAGCTCGCGGAACCATTTACCGATGCGCTGGAAAAAACCAAGCTTTTTGTTTTCGTCTTTCTTGACGGCGTTAGTGTTTTTGACAGGAGCAGCTTTTTTCTTCTCTTCAGCCATTTTTTGCACTCATCCTTTCAGAAAGTCACTTGGTTTCAACGTGCTTGGTGTGCTTGCGGCAGAAGGGGCAATACTTGCTTCTCTCGAGCTTTTCGGAAGTATTCTTCTTGTTCTTGACAGTATTGTAGTTCCTCTGCTTGCACTCGTCACATCTGAGTGTGATCTTGACTCTGTTGTCAGCCATACTTTTCGGCACCTCCTATTTTATTTATCCGCGTTACGGTGCGGACATTTGCCTCCCTGTATTGGAGCCGGGCCGCCGTGCTCTGCACAAATGTGCGCACGAAAAAAGACCTCTCGTCCGACAGGTAATCAATAATATACCACACAGTGCAGGAAAGGTCAAGTTTTTTTACAGCAAATGCACCCCGCTTTTCTTCGTCTTACAAGCGGAGTGCATTTGCTTTTTTCCTATTTCCCCAAAAGTTTTGCCGAGGCGCACATGACCGTGTCAAACGCGGCATCCATGCGCCTTATGGCCTTGCGCAGGAAGCGATAGGGTCTCTCTGACTCCCAGTCGCTGCCGAGCGCGCTTATAAGGCCGCTTGCGATGAACGGCAGGAAGGCGCGTATCTGCTTTTTATGGTGGATCTCGTCGAGATCGAGCAGAACGTGCACGCCGAGCTGCTGCATCTTTTCGCCGTGCTTCAGCACGGCCTCGCCCGCATTCGCTAAGATGACCTTCATCCCCAGCGCCCCCGTGAGACGGCGCAGCACCGCCTCGGTGGTGTCGTCCCACTCAGCGTCCTTCATACTGAGCAGAAAGCACTTATCGCCGAAGCAGAGCTTTTCAAGCCCCTCCGCCGTGAGGAGGCTGTCCCGATAGATGACCATCGCCGCGGGCATCACGTCGGGAAGCTCCTCGTTCATAAGGCTGGCGAGAATATCCTCCGACTTCTCGCGCCTTTCAAGAAACTCCTCGACCGTGCTCTCGTCGGGGTCATACACCGGAGCGGCTACGATGAGATCGACTCCCGCGTCCTTTGCCGCCATGAGGCGGCGTATGGTGTCGATCCTGCTCTTGCAGGTCTTATCCATACCGGGCATGATGTGTGCTTTGAAATCAATTATCATAGCATAACTTCACTCTTTCTTTTACTTGTTTCGATAAGGCGGTTCAGCCCGCGGCAGGGATAGTACAGCGCAATACCCAGAATTATTGCGCCCAAGGCGACGCCGAGAAGGACGAGTATATTGCGCAGATAAGCGTTGCCGTACATTCCTGCGACGGTCTCGCGCATTGCATCCATAGCGTATTTAAACGGCATAAAGGCATAGAGCTTTTGGAACACCTCAGGGAGCACCTCAACGGGGTAGGTACCTCCGGAGCCTGCGACCTGGACGACCATGACGATGACGGAGATAGCCATGCCTATATTGTCAAGTGCGAAAACAAGTGCGTAGTTAATAAGAGAGAAGCAGAGACCCGTGACGACCGCGGCAAGGACGAACCTCCATGCCGAGACGCACTGTATCTGAACGTACCACAGGTCGCCGAGAGAGACGATGAGCGCCTGAGCGAGCGCGACGACGAAAAACAGTCCGTAGCGCCCGAAAAATCTCTCGTGCAGGCGCAATCCCGCAGGCTCATCCTCCTTGCGCAGCTTCACCTTCAGAAGCACCGCGCAAAGCAGTGCGCCGACCCACTGTGCAAGCACGGTGTAAAACGGCGACATTGCCGAGCCGTAGGTCGCGATCTCGTATTTTATGACGGTGTTCATGCCGATGGGCGAGGCAAGATAGCCGCCGATGAGGTCACCGTCGTTTTCGAGCGCGTCCGTTACCTCCTTGAAGAGCTTGCTGCCCGCGAGGGCGGAGATGAACTCGGAAACCACGCCCAGCTGCTTCTGCGCGCCCTCAAGCGCCTTGCGGGTGTCGATAAAGCCCGACTGCATACTGCCGATGGAGCCGAGGTAGGAGTTGAGAGTCCCGCTCAGAGCGCCGGTGCTGCCTTGCAGGCGGCTCAGAACGCCCGACACGCTTGCCGCCGCGCCCTGCGCGCCGCTGAGCGTCTCGTGCAGCTTCGGGGCAAGCTCGGAGCTTATCATCGACGACAGGCTGCTTATCGTGCTGCGGCACTGCTTGACGGCGGAAAGTATCTCGTCCTGCTGTGCGCGCACGCCCCCCCAGCTCTCCTCCGTCGCCGTCTCAAGAGCGGCAAGGCGCGAGCTGAGTGCGGAAAGGCTGCTTGCAAGACCGTTCATCTGAGAAGCGGCGGCGTCAAAGCCGATGGAGGTAAACGACTGCGCCATATCCCGGCAGTTGGTCGAGAGCGAATCTAAAAGCGCAACGTCGGCGCTGAGCCCCGTCGTGACGTAATCGTTATAGCGGTTTATGTCGGAGAAAATGTCGGTGAGGCTTGCCTGAATGGATGCGAGGTCCGCGTCCGCCTGACCGAGCGCCGTCGTTATGGACTTTACCGTCGTGTCGATGCGGCTGTCTATCGTCGCGGTGTTATTCTCGGCGTTCTGGAGCAGCGCCTTGGACTGCTCAAGCGACTCGCCCGTGCTGCGGCAGAGGTTCACCGAAACGCTTATGAGGTTCTTCGCGGCGTTGGTGAGCCCGTTTGCGGCGTTGAGCGCCGTGCAGCAGTCGCCGAGCTTGACGCTCAGGCTGCCGATGTCCGCGCTGAGATTTGTCAGCAGCGACTCCGCGTTAATGCCGTTGGCGTTTGCAACGGAGATGAGGTCGGCAATGTCGTCGGAGATGGTCTGCACGAAGGTGGCGTTGACCTGCTCCTGAACGGCGGTCTTGGCCTTGCCGGTTATCTTCGGCGCGATGGCGTTTTTCTTGTCGTTCTGATAGAAAACTATCTCCGGGTTTTTAATTTCGCCGCTGAGAAAGCTCGTGACGTTTGCGGTGAAATCCTCGGGCACGACGAGCGCGGCATAGCAGTCGCCGCTGTAAACCAGCTCAAGCGCGTCCTTTTCGCTGTCAACGAACACCCAGCCGATGCTGTCGTTGGCCTCGAGAGCGCTTATGACCTGCGAGCCGATGTTTATCTTCAGTCCGAGCACGCTTTGCCCCTCGTCCTCGGAGGCGACCGCGACTTTTATGCGCGAGGTGGCGTCCGGGCCGTAGGGGTCCCAGTTGGAAAAGATGTTGAACCACGCATACAGGCAAGGCACTACGCACAGACCGAGAATGATGACAAGGCCGACGACGCTTGAATTTATGCGCTTAAAATCGTTTTTTATTATGGTGAGGATATTTTTCATTTTCCGCCCTCCTCATCAGACCTGCGCAGCTCGTGCCGAAGCGGTCTGCGCTTGACGTTTACGTTTATGAGGCTGTCAAACTCGCCGAGCTCGCAGCGCGACAGCTCATTCAGCGTGGCCTGAAGCTGATTGTCGAAATACGCGATGAATATGAGAAACGCCGCGACAATGAACATACAGAATATCCAGATCAGGAGGAAAACTATCCTCGAGCTGTCGGTCAAAAGCATGACGATGAGAAGCACGAAGGGAATGACGAACAGGCTTATAAGCCCGTGGCGGATGCGCCGCTTGTTATCCTGATGGAGCTGCTCTGCGTACATAAGGAGCTTGCCGTAGAGGACATCGGTGTTGTTTTCACGAACCCTGACATTGAGCTTTTTCGTCATATCACAGCACCCCCGTCTTTTCCATCTCGCCCTCGACGAAGCGGTTGACGCCGATGAAGGGCTTGCGCACGACAAGGCCTATGGCAAGGCCCGCTATGCCGAATATCATGAGCTCGGCAAGGTAGATCACAAAGTCCCAGCCGTACACGCCGCATATCGCCTCGCGCATCGCGTTGATGGCATACGGGAACGGGAAGAACAGATATATCTTGCTGAATATCTCGGGCAGTATCTCGATCGGGTAAGAGCCGGAGGAGCCCGCTATCTGCAGGACCATGATGACGACGACTATCGCCTTGCCGATGTCGCCGAAGGCCAGCGCGAGCGAATAGATTATCGCAAGGAACACGAAGCTCGTGACCGCCGCAGCCACCCACAGCAGCACAGGCTCCTGACACCGGCAGCCGAGCAGGTAGATGTCACCGAGCACGATGACCGCCGCCTGCGCCTGCCCAACGAGCAGGAACAGCAAAAATCTGCCCCAGAACTTCTGCCTCTCGGTCACGCGGCGAAGATTTTTAGGCTCCGCCTCGACCTTGAGGATGGAAACGAGGATAACGCCGCCGACCCAGATGGCCAGAGCGGAGTAAAACGGCGTCATTGCGTCGCCGTAGCTTGCAACGGGATATATGGTCTCCTCCCTCACGCTCACGGGTGATGAGAGGAAGTCCGCGTATTTTTCGGCGTTGCCGTTGAGGACGGTTATGAGCGCCTGAAGCCGCTCGTCCGCGGTGCCGTCGTTTATTTTTTCAAGCAGCTTGTCAACGGAATCCGCCGTGCGCGTCATGAGATCCTGAAGCCGCGTGAGCGAGGACGAAACATAAGAGAGCGTATCGCCCGCGGCGCCCACGACGGGCGCAATGTCGTCAAGCGTGACTCCGAGGCTCGAAATGAGCGGAGCGAGCATTCCGAGAGTTGTCGAAAGATTGGAGAGCATCATGTCGATGCCGGTCTTGAGCTCGTTATTTATCATCGAGCGGATGAGCGAAACCGTATCCGCGCAGGCGGCGGTGATGTTTGCCGCGTCGGACGCAAAGCTCGCATCGTCGTGCAGGAAGCCGAGCTGCGTCTGCATCTGCTTTGTGCGCTCTATGAGTGCGTCAAGGGTGTTTGCAACGTAAGACGCGCCCGACATCGCGCTGTTTTCGGGGATTATCGCGCGCAGCGCCTCAAGGTGCGACTGAAGCTTCTGCGCGGCGGCGATGGCGTTATCGACCATCTCGTTATGAAGCTCCACCGCCCCGTTTACGACCTCGTTCGAGGCTATTTTCTCAAGAGCCGCGGTGAGCTCGTCCAGATCCGTCTGAAGCTCCGCGAGCTTTGCGTCAATGCCCTCGCCGAGCTTATCTACGGCGCTCTGCGCGTTTGCGACCTCCGCCTTGGCGTTATTGAGGGTCGCCTGACTTCCCGCAAGAGCCGCGGACGCATTTGCCGAGCCGCTGCCGATGCCGGACAGGACGTAGGAAACGGACGAGCTTTGGGAAACAAAGCTGCCGATGGAATCGCCGTAGGTGCGCAGGCTCGAGCTCAGCTCCGTGAGCTGAGAGATGACGGAGTTTATCATCTGCTCGCCGTCAACGCTCTCGCTCGCCTCCTGCGTCGTGGAGAACACCGTCTGGAACAGCACCTTCAGGTACTCGACCTGAATGTTTTGCTTGACCGTTTCCGAGGCGGTCTCGGTTATCTTCACCGCAATGGCGTTTTTCTTCGCGTTTTCGTAATATGTAATGGTGCTTTCATCGTCGGTGAGGGCGGACTTGAGGTCATACATATTGCGGCTGAAGTTTTCGCCGATGACAATGGCGGCGTAGTATTTGCCCGACTCCACGCCCTTTATGGCCTTATCCGTGCTGCCGGTAAAGACCCAGTTGATGGACTTGTTGTCCTTCAGGCTGTCAAGAATGGCTTCGCCCTTGTTTTCGCCCTCGTACCCCGCATCGTCGGAGGCGACCGCGATGCTGATATTCCCCGTGTTGCCGTAGGGGTCGGAGTTTGCGTAGATGTTAAACCACGCATACAGCGCAGGTATGATGGCTATCGCAACGACAATGACCGCCGCGAAGAAGTGCCTGAAGATGCTTTTCAGGTCTGATGAGAAAATTTTTAACGTATTGCGCATGA
>USPI01000062.1 GCA_900556535.1 uncultured Eubacteriales bacterium
ATTTTACCACAAAAAACATTAAAATCAAGTCAATTCACCAATCTTGACAACGATAAATTGTGAACTTATCCGACTTGTTCGCAAGATATACACAACATATGGCAAGCTGCACAAAGGAAACCACGATTTTTTGACATATTGCCGAGTGCGCAAGAATTGTTATATCCTGTTAAAAAAGCCGCCCTGCAAAAGCAGAGCGGCTAAAGCCGTATTTAATTGTTATCAGCAGCCGACGAGCTTATGGAAGCGCGCCATCATGCAGGCAAATTCTGCCCGCGTTGCGGTGCCGCCGGGGTTGAGGGTTCCATCGGTGTTGCCCTTAATTATGCCGGCGCCGTTTGCCCAAAGCATGGCGCTCAGGGCATAGGGGCTGACTGAGCCTGCATCGGAGAAGGCTGCGTCAAACGCCTCGGGTTTCTCGGTGTTTCCGAAATAAACGAGCTTATCTGCGTAGCGGTACATGAATGCCGCAAGCTGCTCGCGCGTGACGTTTTCGTTCTCGCCGAAGGAGCTTGCGCTGAAGCCGCTTGCGATGCCCGCGTTATACGCCCAAATGATAGCATCGCGGCACCAGCCGGCTTCAAGGTCCGTGAACGGACAGGTCTTGCCCTTGACGGAGGGCTCACCGGCTATGCGGTAGAGAACGGTCACGACCTGACCGCGCGTGACGAGGCTGTCGGGACTGAACATATTTGCGCTCGTGCCGGCGATGAGACCGTTATTATAGGCATAGGAGAGCTCGTCGCGGTACCATGCGCCGTCGGGAACGTCAACGAAGGGCATCTCGCCCTCGGGAAGCTGCGACTTCTGCTTGGAGGTCATGTAGTCCGCGGGAATGCTGAGCATCCACGACATACCGAGCTCGCCGTAGTGTGCGCTCATGATGCCGACGACATTATACAGAAGCGTTGCAAGCTCGTCGGGGCACGCCGAGGCGAGCTTAATGAGCATCTTGACCAAGGGGCGGATCATTTCCCTGACCTGCTGCGCGTTATACTCCGTGATGCCCGCATCGCGCATCGCGTCGAGAACGATGTCGGCAATGACTTTGACTGCCGTGTCCTCGCCCTTAAACAGCGCCGCCATTATCTTTGCAAGATTATCGCGCGCGTTTTCCGCGAGGCTCTGCTTGACGGTGTCCCACTGCTCGGGATAGGTGCCTATGAGCGGCAGCACGAGCTCCTGGATATCGTCCTGCGCGGCATAGACCTCGGCACGGGTGGCAAAGACCTTGGTAAAGAGCTTCTGCACGAAAATATCAAGGTACTCGCCCTGCGTCATCACGTCGCCCTTGATGCTGCGGATGATCTTATCCGCGGTCGCACCGGGCGTGACGGTTACGTATTTAAAGCTGTCGATGCGGTACTCGCCCGCGTTTTCAAAGGTCTCAAAGACCTTGAGCATATCGCCCTTGAGCGATTCGTAATTATCGTCGAGCTTTGCCGAGGGCATGACGTGGTCAACGCCGTATCTTGCAAAGCCCATGCAGGAGGGTGCGGCGCGAACGACAAGGTCATTGTAGTTGACGACGTTGTGGATATTGTTGTACACTCTGCCGCCCACATTCGAGGCATCCGCCCCCATGGGAGCCTCGTAGGTGTAGATGTACAGATCCTCTACGGAAACGGTGACGTTTTTGCCGAGTTTTTCGCCTGACATTATCATGTCGTCAAGCTTGCCGCCGAGCATATTCGCGCCCGCGGCACCGCGGCTGTAGCCGGTGCACCAGATCTTAATTTTGCCGCTTATTTCGGGGTGAGAATCGAGGTACTCACGCAGGAAGGCGAGCGCGGTGTCGCGGCAGATGGCAAAGCCGGTGTGGTCTCCGCTCAAACCGACGTTGAGGTCGCCCGCCCACTCGGCATAGTAGCCGCAGCCGCGCAGGCCGATGCCGATGACCGTGTACTTTTCGCCGCCGACCGTTATCTGCTTGTTTGCGATGCCGACGCCGAAGGTGTTTCTGCCGGGGCGGTTCGTGTAATCGGGATTTGCCTCAAAGTCCTTGAAGCCGATCTGCTCAAAGAAGCTTGCAAGGTTTGCCGGTCCTTCTCTGAAGCGTGCGGGGTCTGCGACGTTTCCTGCCGCAAGGCACATTGCCATGGTCACGGATGCGAGGTCCTGCCTGTATTTATAGGCGGTGTCCGTGAAGTATCCGTCGCTGTAGGTAAACGGGCACGGGTGGTCCGTTTCGGAATCGTCATGTCCGGCATTGAACATGACGGTACCTGTGATGGTCTCATAGCCGCCGTTTTCCGCAAGCGCCGAGATCGGCACGAGCGAAACGAGCATCATGAGCACCAGCACGATGCTGAGAGCTTTTTTCATTTTTCTTCCTCCATATTATTTCCCTCATCGAGGGTATTTTTTTCAACAACCGTAAAAATCAGAGTAAGAAGTCCCGCCTCCGGGAAGGGGCAGAATATGCCGGGGTTAGTGAAGCTCATCATGAGGATGCCGAGGTAGCTCAGGGCGAATACGAACGCGCGGTTTTTGCGGTTTTTGAGCAGATCCCCTGCGCGCAGTATAAACTGCCACGCAAATGCCGCAATGCCGACAAGCCCTGTCGAGCTCATTATTTGGATAACGATATTGTGGTAAAAGGTTATGCTGCCCGGGATGAATGCCTTAAAAATGCTCAGGTCCTTGGTGTTTGCAACGCCTATGCCAAACACTGGGTGGGCAAGGAAGTTCGCTATGCCGCGCTTTATGAATTCAACGCGGGTCTTATCCCCCACCTTGCCGCCGTCGAAGCGTGCGCCGTAGAGCTTGGGCAGATATACCGCCGCAAGCACGCAGCCGGCAACAGCGGCGATGCCGAACAGCCAATTATATAATCTGCGGCTTTTCTTATTTGTTATATAAATGTATACGGCGCACAAAACGAGGAGCACTGTGCCGAACAGCAGTCCGCTTCGTGAGCCCGACAGCAGCATCGCCGCATACATAAGCGCCCCGCCTATAAGATACAGATCGCTGCGCTTTACGAGGATGCAGGTCATCGGCAGGCTCATTAAAAGCACGCTCGTCATGTAATTTCGGGATTTTATGAACAAAACGCCGCCCTTTTCGATGAACTTGGCAAAGTTTTCGATATAAATGCCGAAAATGACGATGACGAAAACAAGTCCCGCGGCGTAGAGAGTCTCTGCCACGCGCTCTATCCTGTCATAGTCGCGGCAGTTGGTGATGCGCGAGCGGAAAAGCATATACAGAATGAACTGACCGATGCCGAGGGCGAGAGTATAGTAAAGCCCCATGGGCTCAAAATACTCATGCGCGGGTATGACTCCGATGCCGCCCAAAATAAGCGCAAAGCTTACGGCGAGGTAAGAATACGTGTACCTGCCCTTCGTAAACGGGCGGCGGTAATAGATGATATTAAAGATAAGCGCCAGCGATACCGGAACGATCGCATACCACATATACTGCGTGAGCACCGTGAGGTCTTTATAATACTGCACGGCGGTCTCAAGCGTGAATATGACGGGCGCAAATATGCTCATAAGGTCATCGCAGAATATGAGCATGAATTCGCACAGCAGGAGATATATGCACAGGCACAAAAAGGCTGCATCAAACACGACACCGAAGAGGGCGAGCGCGAGCATTGCGGGCAGATAATACCTGCTGTTAAATATCCGGGATGCTATGTTCTGTGTCTTGCGGAATGCGGTTTCCAATAGAAATTACCTCTATTTCAAATTGTTTATGAGCTTTGCGTAAAGCTCATCGGGCTTTACGGGCTTTATTATATAGTCGTTAAAATCGCTCATGGCGCCGCCGTGAACGTTAATAAACGCATCAGCGGTCATCGCAACGATGGGAACGGTTTGCCCGTAGCTCTTAGGGCAGGAGCGAATTACGGCAGCCGCCCGAACGCCGTCCATAACAGGCATTTGAATATCCATCAGGATGCAGTCATAATACCCGTCGTCATTTGAATAAAACAGCTCCGCCGCTTCCCTGCCGTTTTCGGCGCAGTCAACTATCGCGCCGTGGCGCTCAAGCAGGCGGCAGGTTATCACGGTGTTAACGGCGACGTCGTCAACGACCATGATATGAAGTCCGTTAAGCACCGTCAGGTCAAGGGCCGCGGGTGCTTTTTCGGTGGCGGACGTGAGCGCATACGGAATATCGACGAAGAAGGTCGTGCCCTCTCCCACGCGGCTTTTCACTCTGATAGAGCCGCCGAGAAGGTCGATCATGTTCTTACATATCGCCATGCCAAGTCCGCTTCCCGCAGCGCGGACGCCGCCGCTGCTCATTTCCTGCGTGTACGGCTCGAACAGGTGACCTATAAATTCCTCGCTTATACCGACACCTGTGTCGCTGACCTCAAAATGGACAACGGCCATTTTGTCGGAGACCGTTTTTTCCGACACCGTGAGCGTGACATTTCCGCCGGAGCCGGTGAATTTGCTCGCATTTGAAAGAAGGTTACTGAGTATTTTGCGAAGCGATATTTCATCGCCCATGAGGTTTGTATATTTAAGAGACTGCGTGTTTACCGTGAATTTTACGCCCCTTGAGCTCATGCCCGCGCCAAAGACGGAGTACAGCTCGTCGAGAACGTCGGTTATGCAGAACGGCGCCGAGCTTATTTCATATCGGCTGCTTTCTATTTTGCTCATGTCCATGATGTTATTGAGAAGACTCAGAAGATACTGCGAGGCCTGGTCGATCTGCGCAAGATAGTCGCGCAGCTCGTCATCGCGCCCCTGTCCGACCATCTCGCGCGCAAGATATGTAAGCCCCGCAATGGAGTTCATGGGCGTGCGTATCTCATGCGACATATGCGAAAGGAATTCTCCCTTTGCGCGGTTGGATTCCTGCGCAAGCTCCACGGAGGTCATGAGAAGCTGCTGGGTCGCAATATCGTGCGATATATCCGTTGCGACGCACACATAATGCGACATGACGCCGTTATAAATTATCGGGGAGAATGCGCAGCGCAGGGTGATATTCCTGCCGTCGCCGGTCTTGAACGGAATATCGGTCATATAGCAGCTATCCGCGCTGTCGGCGTTTTCCATCGCATCGAGCACTCGCTCGACGTCCTCGCTGCCCACGCATTCCGAAAGCACCTCATACGCGGTGCGGGAGGTGAAATAGCTTGCATCAAGGCCGAGCACTCTTTGGGTGTTTGCGCTGACAAAGCAGAAGCGGTATTCGCCCTTGGGCTTAATTAAAATAACGTTGGGGATATACGCCGTCATGCTTGAGAACAGGTGCTCGCGCTCAGCTACCTGCTTATACAGTCCCGCGTTTTTTATCGCAATGGACGCGATGGACAGCACCATGCTCAGGAATGAGAAGTCGGCATATGTATAGCCCATCCCCTTTTCCTTTTCGCCCAAAAGCAGCAGTCCGACGACGCTGCTGCCGTCCTTGAGTGCGCTTATGCAGGCTATGCCCTGCTTTGTGAGAAGCTCCCGCTCCGCACCGAGCACGGACTTATACAGAGGATCGGTCTCAAACTCGTGCAGGACGATGTGGCTCATCTCTGGGCCGTTTTCTTCAAAGTATTGCACGCAGGGGTGGCTTGCATCGATCACAAAAGGCACGGTTTCCATCGGGACCGTGCTGTAAACGGGGACGTATTTGTCGTTTTCTAGCAGGCAGATATAGATCTTGTCAACTCGAACAGTGTCTTTTATGACGTCAACGGTCTGGTCCACAATGCTGTCAATATCCAAGGACAGAGATACGCTGTCACTATACCTCTTTATGCGCCCGCTCTGCCGCTCGTCATCGGAGAATATCGCCGCAAGCAGCTTTCTGAACACCGCAATGGAGGCGGATATTATGACCGTAAGCAGCGTGAACGCTTCTATGTCGGGGCTGCCGAAGTGACCGCCGTATCTTTTCATGAAGGCGACCGTATTTTCAAATGACAGCGCGGCCGCGCTCACGCACAGAGCGGCCGAAACGAACATAAGTATGCTCGTGGATATAACGGGTTTCGTGTTGAACATTCTCCGCTTATAAAGCGAGAGGATGAACAGGACCGCGCAAATGATACCGAATAGCGCGTCCCACGGGAAAACGCTGCCCGGCAAAATATGAAGGATATTGCCGAAAACGAGCAGATAGCAGCCTATGATGAGTTCCTTGACCCCCGGCGCCTTTTTGCCGCGGGAGTTGATGATGCCGCGAAAGAGTTTCACGATTGAGCCGATTATAAGCATCAGGAACACCAGCGGGATCACAACGCGCCAATGCACGGTATAGTGAAATACTATTTTGCCGCCGTGACCCATCGACGCCTCGGGCGGGGCGATGAAAAAGCCGGTCGCGGACACAACGAGCATGATTATCGTCCCGACAGGCCATATCATGCGCTCGCGCTCGTTTTTGACGTTGGCAAACTGATAAACGTAGTTATAGACCAAAAACGCGATCGAAAACAGAGCGAGCAGCGAAACGTAGTACCAGATCACATAGCCGGGAAACACGTTAAGGCGCATGAAAACAGAGCTGCCCGACCACAGCACCATGTCGCCGAGCAGAAGCAGCCATGCACGCATCTCGCGGCTGCGCTCGGCCGCGAAGAAGGCTATGAACATCAGCGTGAAGCATAAAAACGCCGCTAAATTGATATAAATGTGTGATACGTTCACTCTGTTTTCTCCCCGTTTTGTCTTTTCGTCCGAGCTTAAATTGCAAAAAGCATTATATGCATTTAATCATTTCCGACACGAGCCCGTACTCACGCTGTGCCGAGTCGCGGTGTGCGCGGGCGGAGTTAATGTCGCCGCGGCACAGACACTCGGTCATGTCGCAAAGGACGATGTAAAGCCGCGTCATTCCGAGCATACCGGTGCTGCCCTTAAGCGCGTGGGCTGCACGAAATGCCGCCTCGGTATCGCCGCTGTCAAGCGCGGCGCACAGACTGCCGAAGCCGCCGTCGGCAATGAAGATCGAAAGAAGCTCCGCGAGCATCTCCTCGTCTCCCGCACAGCGCTCTATCGTTGCGGGATAGTCCATGCCGTATTTGCCGTAAAGAGCCTCAATCCTTGTCATTTTTCGGCTCCTTGTACTCGAATATCTCGGACGGGCGGCCGCCTGTCTTGCTGTTGAGTGTGACGGTGACCTCGCCGAGGCTGTGCATATATTTAAGGTATCTGCGCGATGTGACCGTAGACAGCTTGAGCCCCTCGCTTATCTGCGTGAGCGGCATCTTCTTTCCCTCGTTTGCGCGCATGAAGTCACGCACGCTCTCGAGCGTCATCTTATTTATCTTCCCCGCTCCGGGCGCATCGCCGACGGGGTGCTCGGTGTTATAATTGCGGTGCGGACAAAGAAGCGTGTCTATCTTCTCCTGCGTCCAAACGTGGGTACTGCGCACGAGCTTCATGACGGTGTCAAATCTTGCGATCGCCTTCTCAAGGCGTGCGGAATTAAAGGGCTTGAGAATATAATCGCATATACCGTAGCACATTGCCGCCCTCACGACCGAATAATCGTCGGCCGAGGTTATCATTATGACCTGCACATCGACGTTTATCTTGCGAAGCTGCGCAAGAAAATCAATGCCGTTCATGCCTGGCATGAAATAATCAAGCACGACAAGCTCCGCGCCGTTCGGGTTTTCCTTAAAAAACTCCAGAGCGTCGCTGCATCTTCTGAAATTGCCCTCCAGCTTGAGCTGCGTAAATTTACCGAGCTGTTTTTCAAGAATGGCGCATACCATCAGGTCATCCTCGACAATAATAGTTTTATACAATTATACCACCTCAATTATATGTGATCGCCGCTGCGCGGCTCGTAAAACCGTTGTTTTTATTTATTTTACCAAGTTTTTTTATTTAGGTCAACCGAAAAAGGACAAAAAGTTATTAAATATCGTGCTTGCACGCAG
>USPI01000063.1 GCA_900556535.1 uncultured Eubacteriales bacterium
GACCGTCAGCAGCGGAAAGCCGACCGCGAAGGCGGTGTGGCGCGTTTTGTGTCGGAACGAATACATCCCGACCGTGCCGCCGAGGGCTCCGCCCGCGATCGCAACGGCGAACAGCGTCCGTTCGGGTATGCGCCGCTTGTGCATTTTCGCGCACAGCTTATCAGCGCCCATCATCACGCACAGTGCGATGTTGACGGCGGCAAGATAATACATTAAATATTCCATCACAGCTTGAGGAGGTTTAAGCCCACGTCGTCGTCATGGTATCTGTCCGCCTCGCCGTCTATGACGGAGACTATCATCTCGCAGGTGGCGGAGACCACGGCGCGGTTGAGATGACCGCCGAACACCTCGCCCTTGTCGTTGCCGGCGGACATATGGATATGGGTGTAAAACTCGCCGTCCATGGTGTTTATGCTGCCCGTGAGCGAGACTATTTCGAACGCGCCCTTAAACTCATTGGCGTAGTACCGCTTCTCGGCGGTGTTGAATACGCCGACGGTGAAGTCATCGGTCGCGCCCAGCGCGGTGACGGAGGCGAGCTTAATATTCTCCTTGAGCGCAAGCTCACGGATTTTGTCGAGAATTTCCTCGCCGCGGTCGATGCGCACTACTATTTTGTCGCCGAATCTCTTGTACTTCATTTGCGTCACTTTCCTTTCTTCCTGCTGCCGGGCTTGGCGTTTTTCTTCGACTTGGGCTTTGCCCAGCCCTTTGCATAGCCTGCGGACTTGGTCATTTTGGGTTTTTCGGGAGCCTTGGGCTTTTCGGGAGCCTTGCGGCGGGGCGGCTGCTCGGGGCGCACAAGGCACTCGGGGCCGTAGCCTATAAGATCCTCCCTGCCGGCTTCCTTGAGTGCCTCGATGACGAGCTTGCGCTTGTCCGGACGCTTCCATTGCAAAAGCGCCCTCTGCATCGCCTTTTCGTGAAAGCTCTTTGCGACGTACACTGACTTCATCGTCATCGGGTCGATGCCGGTGTAATACATACAGGTCGAAACAGTGCCCGGGGTGGGGTAAAAATCCTGCACCTGCTCGGGCTGACGGCCCTTTTTGTTGAGGTACTCGGCAAGGGCGATGGCGTCGTTTATCGTGCTGCCCGGGTGCGAGGACATGAGATAGGGCACGATGTACTGCTCCTTGCTGAAGCGGTCGTTGAGCTTTTTATACTTCTCCATGAAGCGCTCGTACACCTCGATATGGGGCTTTCCCATATAGTCGAGGACGCTGTCGATGCAGTGCTCGGGCGCGACCTTGAGCTGACCTGAGATGTGATATTTAACGAGCTCCTTGAAGAAATCGTCGTTTTTGTCCTCGAGCATATAGTCGTATCTTATGCCGCTGCGCACGAACACCTTTTTTACGCCCGGTATCTGCCGCAGCTTGCGCAGGAGGGCGAGATAATCCGAGTGGTCGGCGTCGAGATTCGGGCAGGGCGTGGGCGCAAGGCAGCGCCTGTCCGCGCACATTCCGCACTTGGCCTGCTTCTTGCAGGAATGGTGGCGGAAGTTTGCCGAGGGGCCGCCGACGTCGTTTATGTAGCCCTTGAAATCGGGGAACTTCGTGAGCGCGGTGACCTCGCGCACGACGCTTTCGTGGCTGCGGCTCGTGACCATTCTGCCCTGATGGAACGCCAGCGCACAGAAGCTGCACCCGCCGAAGCAGCCGCGGTTGTGAATGACGGAAAACTTGACCTCCTCAATGGCGGGCACGCCGCCGAGGGGCTCATACATGGGGTGGTACTGCTTTGTGTAGGGAAGCTCCGCGACGCGGTCGAGCTCCTTTGTTTCAAGCGGCATCGCGGGGGGATTTACGATGAGATAACGTCCGTCGTGCTCCTGAATGAGCGCCTTGCCGCGCACGGGGTCGTGCTCCTGATACTCAAGGCGCGTTGCATCGGCGTAAAAGCGCTTGCTGTCACACACATCGGCAAACGACGGCAGCATCACCGCCTCGAAGGCGCACTCGTCGGCGCTGCGCGTGAGTATCGCGGTGCCGCGAATATCGCGCATTTCGGACACGGGGATCTTCTTCTTGAGCCGCCGCGCTATCTCGCGCTCGGCGTACTCGCCCATGCCGTACACGAGCATATCCGCGCCCGAATCGACAAGGATCGACCTGCGCACCTTGTCCTCCCAATAGTCATAGTGCGCAAAGCGCCTGAGCGACGCCTCAAGCCCGCCGATTATTATGGGCACGTCCGCGCCGAAGGCCTCGCGTGCACGGTTGGAGTAGACTATCGTGGCTCTGTCCGGGCGCAGTCCCGCCTTCTTGCCGGGCGAATAGAAATCCTCGCTGCGGCGCTTTTTGGCGGCGGTGTAGTGTGCGACCATGGAGTCGAGGTTGCCCGCTCCGATCAAAACCGCAAGGCGCGGGCGGCCGAATGCGGCAATGGCATCGGCGGAGTGCCAATCCGGCTGAGCGCAGACCGCGACGCGAAAGCCGTCGGCTTCCAGAACTCGCCCTATAACCGCCGCGCCGAAGCTCGGATGGTCAACATATGCGTCGCCCGTTATGAGCAGAAAGTCATACCACCACCAGCCGCGCTCGTGCATTTGCTCCTGCGAAACCGGCAGAAAATCAAGATCATCTATCATATAAGCTCTCCCAGATACCAGCCCGACGTGCCGTTGTGCTTGACAAGGCAGCCGCGCGACGTTTCTTCGACAACGCCGACCCTGTCGCCTGCCTTCAGCTCAAGCACGAGGTCGGTCGAGTCGTTGCATTTACAAAACTCCTCGTCGGAGTATAAATATTTCGTGAGTATTTCCATCTCATAGCCCGTGCGCACATGGCGGCAGAGCGAAAACTCCTCGCCGCGGCGCAGCACCTGCACGTCATTGTCGCCCCAGCGGATGTAATAGCTCCTGCCGCCGCCGTGCTGCGGGGTCTTGACGGTCTTGACGGGGAACGGGTCATACGCGCAGAAGGAAAAATCGCCCTCGGGCGGTATGATGAGCCCGTCGAGCTGCCCGTCATCCTTGAGCGTGCAGCCGCCGTCTATCGAGGCGATGTGATGCTCGCGGTCTATGATGGGGTTTGCGCAGACATGGTCGGGAATATAGAGCATAACCGGCCAATGTCCCACGACGACCCACTTATCAAAGCTGTAGCCGTAGCTCATGAAATTATCAAACTTCATGCACTCTCCGCCGTGCATGGTGTGCACGTCTATCCCCGGCTTTATGCCGCCGTGCACGAAGGTGCAGCGGGGCGTTTCGATGATGTGCGGAAGATCGCGCAGGAATTTCCACTCGGCAGCGTAGCGCCGCTCAAGCTCGGGCACGAGTTCGGAAAAGTCGAGCTCCGGCGTTACCTCAACGCCCATCTCATGCAGCATATCCCACATGAGCCCGCACCTTCTGTCCGTCATATATTCGACTATGCGCGTTGACCAGTAGAGCCTCTCGGTATCCAGTGCGTCCGCCCAGCTGTCGCAGTTGCCGCACAGCACGTGGCAGTTGCCGTTTTCGCACAGGCGCATGATAAAGCGCAGCGTTTCAAGGCTATGCTGCCCCTTTTCGAGAAAGTCGCCGACGATGATGAGCTCATCGCTGTCGGAAAAGCCTATCTTCTCAAGCAGCCCCTTGAAATACGGCAGGTTCGCGTGAATATCCGACACGGCTATCATTCTTTTGTCGCCGGGGTCAAACTCGCGCACTATCGCAAATTCGTTCCATTTCGACATTTTTCTACTCAAATCTCTTTTCCATCAGGTAAAGCGGCGCGCCCGCTCCGGGCTCGCTGCCGAGTATCTCAAAGCCAAGGTTTTTATAAAACTTCAGCGCGTTTTCGTTTTCCGAGGACACATGCAGGCGCACGCATTTGCGCCCGAGCGCCTCATAATCGGTTATCGCCCTGCCCAGAAGCTGCGTGCCGAGCCCCTGACCGCGAAGCTCGGGCCTGACGTAGAGAAGGCTCACCCAGCCGACTCCCGCTCCCGCAGAGCGCGACGGATCGGTCTCGACGATGCCCGCAAGCTCGCCGCTTGAGCGCATACCCTTCAGTATCGCCCTGCCGTTTTCCGCGAAGTGCTCGCGCGCAGAGCGCAGATAGCTTTCGGCGTTAAAGCCCGCAAGGTCGCCGTGCGCAGCCTTCCATGATGCGGCATAAAGCTCGGTGTAAAGCTCACCCTCCTTATTCGGGTCAAGCGGAATGTAGTAGAGATTATTCTCATCCGCGCCGCGGGTCTCCTTTTTCCACCACGACTGGCGCGCAAAGGTCGAAAGCTCCTGCGGCAGGTGGGAGTTGTCGTTATAATACTCGACGGTGAACGTCCTTGTGTCGTTATCGTAAAGGAGCTTGCTCACGGCGGTGTTATCACCGTGCGGCAGCGAGGGGATATCGCGGCTTTCGACATTGAGGATAACGGCAAGCAGCGAGCGTATCGCCATGCCGTGGCTGACGACGGCGACGGTCTTGCCGGGGTTTTTCATGCCGATCTCCATGACGACGGAGTACATTCTCACCTCGCACGAGGCAAAGCTCTCCGCATCGGGAGCGCTCCACTGCCCGGGGTCGTTATTGAAATTGTCCATCTGCACGGGGTCAAACCTGTACATATCGCCGAAGCTCATGCCCTCGCACACGCCGAGGTTTATTTCTCTCAGACGCGGAGTGCACTGCATTGGCAGGTCGTGATATTTCGTTATCGCGCCCGCCGTTTCGACCGTGCGGCGCAGGTCGCTGGAGTAAAGCGCGTCAAGGTGCACATCCCTGAAGCGCTCGGCAAGAGCGGCGATCTGCTTTTTTCCTCTGGGCGTCACGAAGCTGTCGTGCTGCCCCTGAACGATGCGGTAGAGGTTGCCCTCCGCCTCCGCGTGGCGTATAAGATAGATAGTTGTCATTTGCCTTGACCTCGAATATCAATTATTATATAATGTGTTATTATATAATAACTTTCCTGAAGAAACAAGCGGAGGATACCGTGAAAGTTTTACATCTTATATCCGGCGGCGATTCGGGCGGCGCAAAAACGCATGTTCTGTCACTGTTGAAGAATCTGAACAGGCAGATACAGGCGGAGCTTGTCTGCTATACGCACGGCGATTTTGCGGACGAGGCCATGGAGCTGGGAATACCGACGACGGTGTTTTCGGGCAGCTTTTCCGAGGCGCTGCGGCAAACGCAGGAGAAAATAAGCGCGGAGGGCTTCGACATCGTCCATTGCCACGGCAGCCGCGCCAACTTTACGGGAGCTCTGCTCAAGCGCAGATTTGACATTCCCTTTATCAGTACCGTTCACAGCGATTACAAGCTCGATTATCTCGGCCGCCCCCTCGCGGCATTGACCTACGGCAGTCTCAACAAATGGGCGCTGCGCAGAATGGATTACCGCGTGTGCGTTTCCGACAAGATGCGCATGACGCTTATAGAGCGCGGCTTTGACCCGAACGATCTTTTTGCGATATATAACGGCGTCGATTTCTCCCGCCCTGCGCCGACGATAACGCGCCGCGAGTGGTTTGATTCGATCTCCTGCCCGTTTTCCGACGATGACATCGTTCTGGGCATCGGCGCAAGGCTCGACCCCGTCAAGGACGTCGCAACGACGCTGCGCGGCTTCGCAAAGGCGAGCCGGAGCTGTCCGCGGCTTCGGCTTCTGATAGCCGGCGACGGACTTGAGCGCGAAATGCTCACGCAGCTTGCGCAGGAGCTGGGCGTTTCCGACAAGGTCTTTTTCGCGGGCTGGGTCAACGGCATGGACGGTTTCTATGCAAGCTGCGACATTAACGCGATAAGCTCCCTTTCCGAGACCTTCCCCTACGCCGTCACCGAGGCCGCCCGCGCAGGCGTCCCGACGGTCGCCTCAAGAGTCGGCGGACTGCCGAGACTGCTCATCCCCGGCGAAACGGGAATGCTCTTTGATCCGGGCGACAGCGACGGCATGGCAAAATGCATCGCCCTGCTTGCCGAAAACGAGGAAATGCGCCTGAGCATGGGCAAGGCGGTCTACGCCAAGGCAAAGCGCGAGTTTTCGACCGAAAGCACCTGCTCAAGGCAGATAGAGATATACGACGCGATACTCAAGCGGCGGCGCAGCGCGCGTAGCGGAGTGGTCATATGCGGCGCATACGGACACGGCAACGCGGGCGACGAGGCGATCTTAAAATCCGTCGCCGACTCCTTCATGGGGATCGACCCCGATATGCGCATAACCGTCGTCTCGAAAAACGCGCGCCACACCAAGCTCACCCGCGGCATCAACGCCATACGACGCTCCCACCTGTTCAGGCTGCGCCGTGAATTAAAGCGCTCGAAGCTCTTCATAAGCGGCGGCGGCAGTCTCATTCAGGACGTCACGAGCCGCCGAAGCCTCTGGTTTTATCTTTACACCATGTCCCTTGCCAAGCGCTGCGGCTGCCGCGTTCAGATGTACGGCTGCGGCATGGGTCCGCTCAATTACCGCACGGATCGGAAATGGTCGGCAAGGATCATCGACAAAAATGTCGATTATATAACCGTGCGCGATCCGGACAGCCTCAGAATGCTCGGTCAGCTCGGCATAACGAAGCCGAAGATATGTCTCTCCGGCGATCCCGTACTCAACCTGAGCGGCAAAAGCGACGGCGAGGTGCGCGAGTATATGCGCGAGGAAGGCATCGACCCCGACGGACGCTATCTCTGCATAAGCCTCAGACCGTGGCAGGGCTTCGCGGAGGTCGGCGGAAAGATCGCCGAGGCGCTGAGAAGAATCTGCGCAAAGCACGGGCTCACACCGCTGTTTCTGCCGATGAACTATCAAAAGGATATTTCCGCGTGTATGCTCGTTGCAAATATGCTCGGCGATATGTCGTATATAGTCGCGCCCTGCTCGGACGACGTTGAGCTCGACCTCGCGCTCGTGCGGCAGATGAAGGCGGTCGTTGCAATGAGGCTCCACGGGCTTTTGTACGCGACAAGCGGGCAGGTCCCCGCCGTCGGCATAAGCTATGACCCGAAGGTGTCCGGCTGCGCGGAGTATCTGGGCGTACACACCATCGACCTACAGTCGGTCACGACGGAAAATTTGAGCCGCGCCATTGACGAGGCTCTCGACGAGGCGGCAAGCGGAAAGACAGCGCCGCATCTTGAGGAGATAAGGCGCGCGGAGAAGATGAATCTGGAAGTGGCAAAGCTACTGCTTGAGGAATGAGAGGGGATGAAAAAATGATCAGAGCGGCAGTTCTTGTTTCCGGCGACGGAGCCCTGCTCCAGTCGGTCCTTGACTCGATGTACTTCGGCGAGATACCCAATTTTGAGCTTACCGCGGTCATCTGCACGGAGAGCGACGCCTACGCGCTGCGGCGCGCGCGCAACTCCGGCGTGGAGAGCTTCGTCGTGGAGCCCTCGCTGTTTCCGACAAAGCTCAGCTACAGCATGGCGATATCCAATAAGCTAAAGGATATGGATATTGACCTTGTCATACTTGCAGGATATAATATGCCCCTCGGCGTTATCTCAACGCAGTTTCGCAAGCGCATCATCGGCGTGTACCCCTCGCTGATACCGGCGTTTATAAACTGCGGCGACGATCCCGTGCGCGCCGCGCTCGAGCGCGGCTGCCGCGTCACCGGTGCGACGGTGTTTTTCGCGGACATTGACGGAAACATCGGCCCCATCATCCTGCAGCAGGCCGTCGATATTCTCCCCGGCGACACACAGGAGGCGCTGTCGCGGCGCATCATGGAGGACGCGGCGTGGAAGCTGCTGCCCAAGGCGGTCATTCTTTATTGTCGGAATAAGCTTGAGATACACGGCGAAAGAGTCGTGATAAAGGAGTAAAAAAGCATGGAAATCACTATCAAAATAGCCGGAATGAGCTGCGGTCACTGCTCTGCAAGAGTC
>USPI01000064.1 GCA_900556535.1 uncultured Eubacteriales bacterium
CCCATTCAAGATCTTTTCCGCCGACCGTATCGATTCCCGGTGCGGCAATTTTCTTATAATAACAGTTCAAAGCGCCGCAGGCATAGGGGTTCTTCGAGAAATCGTGCGTTGTTTTTGTTCCGGCTTTTACATCGCCGCAAAGGCTGCATTGCCTCCAGTGATGCGTTGCGTTATACGCCAGCACTTCACTGCCTTCGCACGTTCCGTTTACGCAGGCGGACGAAACACTGCTTGTTTTTCTCAAAAAATATCCGCAGTCAAGGCAGTTGGAATGTACGATTGCGATAGGTTTCCCGAAAACTTCGGAAAAGTTTTCACGAACCCATTCTCCGAATCTGTGTCTGTTTCGGTTCATCGCCATACCGCAAATGGTACAGGTCTGATAATGCCTGTTGGCGTCCTCCTGCACATAGGTGCTTCCCGGCGTATGTGTATGTGCGCCGTGAGCGCATTTCGAGAAGCAGGTTCCGTGCGATGTGCAATAGTGGTCGACCCATTTCGGGTCACTCGGACATATGTCGTTTCCGCAGGAGCAGGGCGTTGCCGCCTTGCAGCAGACAAGGCACTTGCCGCAGTATTGGCACATCTCGCCGGGCGCAAAGCACTTATTGCACGTTTTGCAGAAATGCTTGCTCCAGCCCGAGGAGCCCGGGCAAACGTGCGTGTGTGTACAATTCTGCTGTACACGTGTTTTATCGCAGCAGCCGGCACAGCCGCCGCAGATGTCACACAAAACCTCCACACAGCCGCCATGCTGACCGCAGAAATGAGTTAGCCATTCACCGCTTTCAATGCAGATACCGTGGACGCATCCGGCAAGGTCGGCATTGTTCAAACAGCAATCCAGGCAGTATCCGCAGCTGGGGCAGAATTCGTTTTCTTCAAAGCAATCGCCGCAGCCGCCGCAACGATGATCCTCCGCATCCCACTCTGCGCTTTCCACGCATATGCCGTGGTCACAGCCATTCAGCTGACTTTCATTAAGGCAGCAATTTTTGCAAATGCCGCAGTTGTCGCACAATTCGCGCATCATGCCCTTGAGAATGTGCGAGGCCTTGGGGTCAAGTCCGACGAAGGGCTCGTCCATGATGACGAGCTTCGGCTCGTGAAGCCATGCCGAGATTATCGCAAGCTTCTGCTTCATTCCGTGCGAGTATGCGGAAATCGGCTGGGCAAGGTCGTTTGTCAGCTCGAACATATCGGCGTATTTTTCGATGCGCTCGCGCCGCTCCTCGCTGCCGACGCCGAAAACGTCCGCGATGAAATCGAGATATTTTATGCCCGTCATGTACTCGTAAAGGTCGGGATTGTCGGGGATGTAGGCAAACTGCCTTTTGCAGCCGATGGGGTCTGCTTTGATGGAAAGTCCGCCTATGAGTATTTCGCCCTTGTCAAAATCGAGGATGCCCGCCACGGAGCGCAGCGTCGTCGTTTTGCCCGCGCCGTTGTGACCGATAAAGCCGTAGATGGTGCCGGGGGCTATGTGCAGCGTGAGATCGTCCACGGCTTTTTTCTCGCCGTAGCATTTCGTGAGTCCTTTGATGTCTAACATGAGCTGTCTCCTTTATATTTTTAAGCGGGCAGATAGTTATCTGTCGCCGTATTTCGGTTTACATAATGCGTTTATGAGCACGTACGCCGCAGCGAATACGGTAACCGCGCCTATGAGAACGGCGTACATTGCGCCCTCGGAAACCGCGCTTCCTGCAAAGCGTATGTTAATGTCCACGCCGTCGCAGATGCCCTTTATGACCTCGGCGGGAATCCCCTCGGCCTGCATGGCGTCGAGAGCACCGAGCATCCAATGTCTGTGCAGAAGGCTCGTGCCGTAAGTGCCGGGCAGGAAGGACAGCACCCTTTGCAGCCCCTCGGAGAAGCCCGCAATGGGCATATACGAGCCGCAGATGAAGCCGTAGCTCACGCTTACGAGCGTGCCGACCGCGGAAAGCTGACCCTGCGTTGTGAGAAAATAGTGCAGGCACGATGAGAGCGCCGTTCCGAACAGCGTGAGCAGGATAACGTCGAGGATTATGCGCAAAACGTCCGCGCCGCTGAGGTACCAGCCGGTTTTGAGCAGGTAGAGAAAGCAGATGCCGGTCGTCGTGAGGCATATTATGAGCGTCACCGCGGCGGACGAGGCAAAGTAGCCCAGCGCGAGGGTGCTGCGCCTGACGGGGGTCACGGTGAGGTCGCGCACGGCGCCGGTGACCTTGTCCTGAACCATGAGGAGGTTTGAGCAGAAGGCGATGGTCACGCAGCAGACCGCCAGAAGCGACGAGGCAAGCTGCCCCGCAACGGCGGCGTTTATGATTTTTTCGTCTATCTCAAAGCCCTGCGGAATGGCGGAAACGAAGCTCGAGCGGTATATTCCCGCGAGAAAGGTCGCGTACAGAATGAGGAGAATGGCGGGCGTTATGAGGGAGGAAAAGAACATCCCCTTGTCCTTGAAAAACAGGCGGCTGTTGCGTTTCGTGAGGATCAAAAATGTTTTCACCGCGCTTCACCTCCCGTGAGTCTCTTGCCCGTCACGGCAAGGAAAACGTCGTCCATTTTGCCCTTTGTTATCTCGTAATCGGTAAAAAGCTCGGGGTGCTCCACGATGAGGCGCGTTGCGGCGGCGGTGTCGGCGACCTCGACCCTGTATGCGTCGCGCAGCCTTTCGTACTTGAGACCGAGCTCGTCCAGGGCATCGGGCGCTATGCCGTAGAGGGTTATGAAATCCCCCGCGTAGGCGTTTTTGAGCTCCAAGGGCGTACCCTGCGCGGCGATGCTGCCGGAGTCGAGGATAACGACATAGTCCGCGTCGGCAGCCTCCTCCATGTAGTGTGTTGTGAGAAAAACGGTCATTTTCTCATCGCGGCGCAGCTTGCGCACGACGTCCCACAAAAGCCTTCGCGTCTGCGGGTCGAGCCCCGTCGTCGGCTCGTCGAGAATGAGTATCTCGGGCTTGTGCAGCAGGGCGCGGGCGATGTCTATCCTGCGGCGCTGACCACCCGACAGCTTGCCGACCGGACGGTCGAGAAGCGTTTTAAAATCCAAAAGCCCGGCAAGCTCGTCAAGGCGTTCGGCGAAGGCTCTGCCCGTGATGCCGTAAAGCGCGGCGCGGCTTTCGAGATTTTCGCGCACCGTGAGCGGCATATCGAGGACGCTGCCCTGAAACACGACGCCGAGCCTGCGGGTTATTTCCGCGATGCTTTTTTCGGCGTCCAGACCGCAAATGCTCACGCTGCCGCTGTCGGCCTTGAGCTGACCGCACATGACAGAAATGGTAGTGGATTTGCCCGCGCCGTTCACGCCCAAAAAGGCGAAAAGCTCGCCGCGGCGCACGTTCAGCGAGAGGTCGCGCACGGCTCTGACGCTGCCGAAGGATTTGTTAAGCTGTGAAATTTCAATGATGTGCTGCTCCATGTTAGCTCCTTGTTTCCGGCTCCGCAGCGTTGCGCAGAACGGGGTGGATGCCGGTTATGATGCTGCCGCTCATGCCGGATCTTATGAGATCCATGACCGCGAGAAATTCGTTTCCGAGCATTCCGACGAGCTCGTCCTCGGAAAAATCACACATCCCCGTCGCGCACATCGCACTCAGCCCGTAGGTGAACGTCCAAACATATTTAAACAGAAACCGAGACTCATCGTCGGTGAGCCCGAAGTCGCTTTTTACAAACTCGATGCACAGCTTTGCCGTGTCGCCAAGCGCGTTAAACACGTCCTCAAAGCGCCGTGCCTGCGCGTTTTCGCTCATAAACAGGAGCTGAAACAGCTTCGGCTGCTCCTTGGCGTAGCGCAGCATGAACATGCCGATGGCCTTGAAGGAGGGGAAATAATCCCTTGCGCGGCCGATATATTCGTTGTAGCGGCGCATTGCCTCGCAGCGCACTGCGTCCATAACCTCGTCCATGCTTTTAAAAAGCGTGAATATCGGGCGGGCAGAGCTTCCGAGGCTCTCGCCAAGCTCGCGCGCGGTGAGCTTATCGGCGCCCTCGCGGCTTATGATGCCAAGCGCGGCATCAACGATATCTTCTCTTGTAAACTTAGGCTTCGGGGGCATTTTGCAAACCTCTAATATATTGAAAACAAGCGTTTTAAAACGACTGTTTTGAATTATATAACCATGCGCGGCTCATGTCAAGCAAGCGAATATAAAATTTTCTCACGCCGTGTAAAATGGGCGTAAAAAAACGGTATGTACCCAAAATACATACCGTTTTGCTTGTGTACAGAGCCTTATCAGCCGCCGAATACGGACAGCAGGAAGCCTGCCGCACTAGCAGAGCCGATGACGCCTGCGACATTGGGACCCATTGCGTGCATGAGCAGGAAGTTCGTCTTGTTGTACTTTCTGCCGACGTCCTGGGAAACGCGAGCTGCCATGGGAACTGCGGAAACGCCCGCGGAGCCGATGAGGGGGTTTATCTTCTTGCCGGAGGCGTAGTACATAACGACGCCGCCGAGCAGACCGCCGATGGTGGAGATGGCGAATGCGCAAAGACCGAGGATGATGATCTTGATGGTCGAGCCGCTCAGGAAGTTCTGAGCAACCATCGTTGCGCCGACGGAGGTCGCAAGGAAGATGGTGACGATGTTCATGAGCGCGTTCTGCGCGGTGTCGGAAAGGCGTTCGGTCACGCCGCACTCACGGAAGAGGTTGCCGAGCATGAGGCAGCCCACCAGAGGCGCGGTCGAGGGCAGAAGCAGAATGACGAAGGTCGCAACGACGATGGGGAAGATGATCTTCTCGGTCTTGGAGACCTCGCGTGCCTGCTCCATCTTGACCTCGCGCATTTCCTTAGTGGTGCAAAGCTTCATGAGAGGCGGCTGGATAAGCGGGATAAGCGCCATGTAGGAGTACGCCGCTATTGCGATCGGGCCTAAGAGATTAGGCGCAAGCTTTGTCGTAAGATATATGGCGGTCGGGCCGTCTGCGCCGCCGATGATGCCGATGGAGGCAGACTCGGGACCGGAGAAGCCGAGCATGACTGCGCCGAAGAAGGCAATGAAAACGCCGAGCTGTGCCGATGCGCCCAGGAGCAGGCTCTTGGGGTTGGCAAGCAGGGGACCGAAGTCCGTCATCGCGCCGACGCCGAGGAAGATGAGCGAGGGGTAAATGCCAGCCTTGACGCCGATGTAGAAGAAGTCGAGCAGACCGGCGTTGGACATGATGTGACCGTAGCTGTGATAATAGGGGCTTGCCTCGTCGAGGAAGGCCGCCCACAGCTCGGGGTGGTAGAGCGCATTTTCGCCCATGCCGGTGAAGTAGCTGAGGTTAGTCAGCAGACAGCCGAAGGCGATGCCGCAAAGCAGCAGCGGCTCGAATTTTTTCGCAATGCCGAGGTACAAAAGCACAAAGGCAATGAGGATCATGACGAGGTTTTTCCAGCCGCCGTCCACCAAAATGAAGGAGGCAAAGCCGGACTCCGACGCCAGCTTTTGGAGAGTACCCAGAATGTCCATCCGTTACCTCCTTATGCGATCACAACAAGAGGAGCACCGGTCTCGACAACTGCGCCCTTAGCCGTGACGATCTGAGCGACGGTGCCGGACTTGGTGGCGACGATCTCGTTTTCCATTTTCATTGCCTCGAGAACGATGAGAACGTCGCCCTCGTTGACCTTCTGACCCTGAGAAACGTTTATCTTGAGAATGTTGCCGGGCATGGGGCTTTTGACGACCTCGCCGGCGGCAAGAGCGGCGCCTGCGGGAGCGGCGGGAGCTGCCGGAGCGGCTGCCGCTGCGGGTGCGGCTGCAACGGGTGCCGCGGGAGCGGGAGCAGCGGGGGCGTATGCCTCGTATTCGTCAACGAGCATAGCCTGTCCCTGTTCGACCTCGACCTCATAGGTCCTGTTATTCAAAGTTACCTTATACTTCATCTTCCTTGACCTCCTTGATGGAAATAAAGCGGAGTTCGTTTATGGGCTTGCCGAGCGTGTCGGCGACGATGGCCATTATCATGGCGGCATCTCTGGGATCTGTGTCATACAGCTTTAGTTCACCCGCACTGCCGGGCGCTGCCGGAATTTCGGGCGCGGGCGCGGGCTGCGCGGCGGGGGCTGCGGCAGTTTTCTTCGCTGCATGGCTGACCATAATCTTGCCCATTATCATAATGACGACCATCAGCAGCACCAGACCGAAGAAAACGACCAGATAGCCGAGCAGAGCCGTCAGCGCTGCGTCGCCGTAGGAAATGTTTATAAGATCATTCATCGTCTAAACCTCCTCAGGCTTCGGTGATGGTGTAGCGGACTACCTTTTCCTCATTTTCGCGGCGCTTCTCGAAGAAGTTCTCCGCGACCTGCGGGAATGCGATATAGCTGAGGACATCCTCCTCGCAGCGTGCGTCCGCACCGAGGTGCTCGACAGCCTTTTCGTAGGTGTCAGTGGGCAGGGAATCGGCGTAGCGGCCCACGATGGGCTTCTCGTCGCCGAGTATCTTTGCGCGTATCTCCTCGTCGATGGGAGCGGGAGTGCGGCCGTATTCGCCGCGGCAGTATGCCTTTATCTCCGCGCCGACGTTCTTGTAGCGCTCGCCCGCGAGCACGTTCTGGACCGCCTGCGAGCCGACGAGCTGGCTGGTCGGGGTGACGAGCGGGGGATAGCCCATGTCCTTGCGGACTCTCGGAGTTTCAAGCAGAGCATCCTCGAACTTGTCGAGCGCGTTCATCATCTTGAGCTGGCTCAGGAGGTTGGAGAGCATTCCGCCGGGTATCTGATAGGTCAGGCACTGGGTATCGGTGGACATGGAGATGGGGTTGAGAGTGCCGTCGGCAAGGTAATCATTGCGGATGGGCTTGAAGTAGTTTGCCATTTCTATGAGTATCTTCTCGTCAAGCGCAACGTCGTAGCCGAGCTCCTTGAGCGCATAGTAAAGCGTCTCGGTAGCGGGCTGCGAGGTGCCGCCGGAGAAGGGAGAGATAGCGGTGTCGATGACGTCCGCGCCTGCCTCGATGCCCTTGAGATAGGTCATGAAGGCAAGACCCGTGGTGCAGTGCGTGTGCAGAACTACGGGCAGGTCAACTGCGTCCTTTATGCCGGAAACGAGGTCGTATGCCGCCTTCGGGGTCATGATGCCCGCCATGTCCTTTATGCAGATAGAGCTCACGCCCATCTGCTGAAGCTCCTTGACCATCTCGACAAACTTTGCCGTGGTGTGTACGGGGCTGGTGGTGTAGGAAATGGTGCCGGACGCCATTGCGCCCTGCTTGACGGTCTCCTCGATGGCGACCTTGAGGTTATCGGTGTCGTTAAGGGCGTCGAAAATGCGGATGATGTCGATGCCGTTTGCGACGGAGGCGCGCACGAAGCGGCGGACGATGTCGTCGGGATAGTGCTTGTAGCCGAGGATGTTCTGACCGCGCAGAAGCATCTGGAGCTTCGTGTTGGGCATCTTGGCACGGATCTTGCGCAGACGCTCCCAGGGATCCTCGTTGAGGAATCTCAGGCAGACGTCAAAGGTCGCGCCGCCCCAGCACTCAACGGAGTAAAATCCCGCCTTGTCCATCTGCTCAAGGATGGGCTCGAACTTGTCGTAGGGAAGCCGGGTAGCGATAAGTGACTGGTTCGCGTCACGAAGCACGGTTTCCGTAAACTGTACTTTCTTCATTTTTTCCTCCCAGATTTCAAATTTTCACCTGCACGGCAGGCTAACATTATAACAGCGTATATTATAATATAAACTTTCGGTAAATTCTACACTTATCTTAGGCAATTTTATAACAATGAAACAAAGCAAAAAAGGCAGACAGCTTGAGCTGCC
>USPI01000065.1 GCA_900556535.1 uncultured Eubacteriales bacterium
TCTTCCAAAGAGAACTCAACCCGAATCTTTTTCGAGTCGACCTCACCCTTGGAAAGCAAGACAACCGTCTCCACATGGCTTGTGCGGGGGAAGAGGTCGAAGGCTTCGGCGCGGCGGAGGGCGTAGCCGCAGTCGGAGAACACAAGGATATCGCGTGCGAGGGTCGCGGGATTGCAGGAGACATACACTATCCTGTCGGGCGCCATTCCGCACAGTGCGCGCACGGCGGCCTCGTCCATGCCCTTGCGCGGCGGGTCCACCACGACGGTCTCTGGGCGTATGCCTTCGGCGAGAAAGCGCTCTGCCGCCTCCGATGCGTCGGCGCAGATAAACCGCGCGTTTTCGATGCCGTTTCGCGCTGCGTTTGCGCGCGCATTCTCGACCGCCTCGGGCACTATCTCCGCGCCTATGACGCTGTGGGCAGACCTTGCGAGGAACAGGCTTATCGTGCCCGCTCCGCAGTACATATCGAGCACCGTGCCGTCCGCAGTGGGCGCGGCGTACTCAAGAGCTTTGGCATAGAGCCGCTCCGCCTGCGGCGGGTTAATCTGATAAAACGCCTGCGGTGCAAGCTCATAGCTTATACCGGCAAGACTGTCGGTTATGCACTCGCGTCCCCACAGCGTGTAAAAATCACCGGCGAGCACGGTATTGCCCGAGGTCTTATTCACATTCAAAACGATGCCGCTCAGCTCCGGGCAGCGGCGGCGCAGGTACTCGACCAGAGCCGCGCTCTTTGCCCCGAAGCCGCCGGACGCGACGATGACCGCAACGGCGTCGTCTGTTTTGACGGCGCGGCGCACATAGACGTGGCGCACGAGACCGCGGCGCGTTTTTTCGTCATAGGCGCGGATTCCGTTTTCGTTCATGAAGCTCACGACCGCCTCGGCCGCCTTATCGGCAATGCTGCTTTGGATAAGGCAGACGCGCACCGGCACTATCTCATGGCTGCGCGGTGCGAAAAAGCCCTTGACCGCACGGCCGTCAAGCTCGCGCACGGCATAAATGCCCTTGTTGCGGTAGCGCTCGGCGCTGTCGCTGCCGGTTATTTTATCCGCCTGCACGCTCTGATGCGCGATGTGGCACAGCGCGTTGTTCACTCTGCCGAGCTTGAAGCGCAGCTCTTCGTCATAGCTCATGTGCCACAGGCTGCACCCGCCGCAGCGAAGATAGCTCTCACACTTCGGCTCGCGGCGCTCGGCGGAAAGCTCTATAGGCTCGATCGCGCGTCCGTAGACGGCGGAGGACGTGACCTTCACGATAACGATGCGCCAGACCTCGCCCGCGATGGTGCGCGGCACGAATACCGCTCTGCCGAGGATGCGCGCAACGCCGCTGCCCTCGGAATTATAGCCCTCGATGCGAGCCTCGAATATGTCGTTTTTCTTTATCTGTTCCATGTTTTTCATAATACCACGGCGCGGCAGGTTTTTCAACCGTAGTCCCCTGCCGCGCTGCCCCTTCAGCGAATATAGAAAAATATCTCCGTTATATACTCGGTCTCGTCGCCCGAGGAAATATAGTCGTTTATGCAGAATTCGTGCGCGTCGGAGATGATCTCATACCCGTTGTCGGCGCAGAATTTTAATAGTTTTTTATACGACGACTCAACCGACCAATAGTCGCCGCAGTGGTAGATGCAGGCCGTTTTACCCTGCGGAATGAGCCTTATGTTCTCCGCCTTGGCAGTTTCCCCGATGGGCAGGAAGGCGAAGCTCGCCTCGGTGTATCTGCCTTGGAGAATATTCTCATACGGAACTATGACGCCCGTTTGAAAGAAGATCGGCAGCTCGTCCCGCATCGCCTGCGAGAAGCATTTTTTCGTTGCGATGCTTATCTCACATGTCGAGCTCAGCGGCTCGACGGGGGCACACAAAAGACACCTCTGCTCCGCCTGCTTTACCGTGACGACCTGATTGCGCTCGTTAAACTCCTTGACGCTTTCCATCTGCGCACAGCGGTGGGCAAGGCGATTTTTAATGAGCCGGAGCCGCTTTATCTGATGCTCGAGCACGCTCATCTGTTTTCGCAGCGCTATAAGCGAGGTGTCTATCGTATAGCTTTTCATGTGCTCCTGAATTTCCGCGAGAGAGAAGCCCATTTCCTTCATTATTAAAATAGTATCCAGATAATCTATCTGCTTTGCGGTGTAATACCTGTAATTATTATTCGGATCAACGTAAGCGGGCTTAAATAAGCCTATCTTGTCGTAAAAAATCAGGGTCTGCTTGGAGATGTTCTGATAGCCTGCAAGCTCGCCCACGGAAAACATATCCTTCACGCCAAAATCTCCTCTTGACATTATAGTTACTATATCCTTTATTATATAGTCCGTTCAGATAATTAGCAAGCAGGAGATCGTAAATGAAGTGCTTTGAAGAAAAAATAAGCTATCCGCAGTTTTTGAAATACTTGGTGCCCTCGGTGCTGACAATGATATTCCTCTCGTTTTACACCACCATCGACGGGCTTTTCGTGTCGCACTACGCGGGCTCGGACGCTCTTGCGGCCATAAACATCGTCATCCCGATAACCTGCGTCATCTTCGGCACCTCGGTCATGCTGGCAACGGGCGCGGGCGCCATCATCGGCGCAAGGCTCGGCGCAAGGCGTGAGCACGAGGCAAACGAGATATTTTCGTTTATAAGCCTCGTGCTGCTCGGTCTTTCGATATTCTTCACCGTCGGCGGCATAATATTTTTAAAGCCCATCTGCGTTTTTCTCGGAAGCAGCGAGCGCCTTCTGCCGCACGTTCTGCCCTACGCCTTCGTCATATTTTTAGGCAGCATACCCATGTCCTTCAAGCTCTTTTTCGAGTACCTCGTCAGAACGGACGGCCAGCCCAAGGTCGGCATGATAATGTCCATGACGGGTCTCGTTCTCAACGTCGTGTTTGACTATATTTTTGTCGCCGTCCTCGACATGGGAACCTACGGCGCGGCGTGGGGAACGACGCTGTCGATAAGCGTCAGTATGCTCATAGGGCTTGTGTATTTTCTAAGGCTCGGGCACATAAGATTCTGCCGCCCCAAGGCGAATATGGCGGTGCTCATTAAGTCCTGCACGAACGGCAGCAGCGAAATGCTCACGGAAATGTCAACGGGCATCACCACGTTTTTATTTAACATCATCATATTTAATTACTTCGGAGAAGACGGAGTTGCAGCGGTTACGATCATCATGTATATCTACTACTTCTTCATCTCCTTTTACATGGGCATCGCCGTTGCCGCCGCGCCCGTCGTAAGCTTTAACGTAGGCTCGGGAGATCACGAAAAAATACGCGAAACGACCCGCTACAGCTTCATGACCATTGCGATCAGCTCCGTTCTCATCGTGGCGGTATCGATATTCTGCGGCAGGCAGATAATCCGCCTTTTCGTCCCCGACGGTCACGTTTTCGACCTCACATGGGAGGGGCTTAAGCTCTTCAGCCCCGTGTTTATGTTCATCGGCGTGAACGTATTTCTCTCCGGCTACTTCACGGCGCTCGGCAACGGCTTTATCTCCGCGCTCATTTCTTCCATGCGCTCGCTCATCCTCGTCGTGGTCTTTATCCTCATTCTGCCCAAGCTCATCGGCGTTTCGGGCATATGGCTGACCATGCCCATGGCGGAGGCCGTGACCGTTTTCATGGCGGTGTATCTATTCAGAGCCCACGGCAAAAGCTACATGAAAAAATCTCGGTAATACTTCGTGTATTACCGAGAATTTCAATGCTTTTTATTCGCAGGTAAAAAGTATGACCTGACGCTCGCGGGAAATGTCCTCAAGAAGCGAGAGCGCCTGCTTTTTGCGTTCGGGGTCGAGATTTACGAGCGCATCGTCAAGCACGAGCGGGCAGCTTGAGCCCTCCGGCAGCGCAAGGCGGCACACCGCAAGGCGCACGGCAAGGTACATAAGATCGAGGGTGCCGGCGCTGAGATATTCCGCGGGTCTGGGCACACTGTCGCCATTTTCGCGCACGGCGGCGGAAAAATCTCTGCCGAGCGTCACGGCGGCGTACTTGCCGTCGGTCATCCTGCTCATATACTGCGCCGCGAGCTTGCCGAGCTCGGGCGAGAAGCGGCTTTGTATATCCGCATCGGCGGCCTTGAGCGTCTGCACGGCGAGGCTTATCGCGTCGTACTCATTGCTCAGCTCCTCGTGCTCGTCCTGCAGGCGGCTTATTTCGCTTGCAAGCACCATCGGGTCGCCCATCGCCGCCAAAAAGCCGTTTTGCTCGGCTATCGCGGAGCTGAGCTCGGCGCATTTTGACTTTGCCTCGGCAAGCTCGCGTCCGAGCCTTGCGGCGTGACTGTCGCCGCCGGCAAAATCGAGCTCGCTTATCGAACGGCTCTCCGCCTGCTCCTGCTTTCTGCGCATCGCGGCAAGCTCGTCGGCGGCTCTGCGCTCAAGCTCGCGCGCGCTTTGCAGCTCGTCGCGCAGCCTCATGTATTCGTCAAGGCAGGCAGCCATGCCGCTCTCATCTTCTGCGTGATATTTCTGAAGCAGCTTTTTCCGCTGCTTTGCGGCTTCGTAAATCGACGCCTTGATTTTAGAAAGGCTTACAAACAGCAGCGCTCCGACCACGAGTGCGAGACCTGCCGCGCAGAATGCGTACACCGCGTATTCCGAGAAAGCTATGCCCAGCACCGCGAAAATAACAGCAAGCGCCGCAACTGCAAGCGCCGCCGCGGGCGACACGCTTTTCGACGCACGCTCCTTCAGCTCAAGCGACTGTCCCATGTCCGCGCGAAGCTGCGCCTCGGGGTTTTTGCAATCCTCGCCGCCGAGGACGCTCGCGTTAAACGCCGCCTGACACTCGGCAAGGCGCTTTTGCGCGCGCTCGTGCTTCTCGCTTGCTGCACTCACCTCGCCTCTTACGTTCATGAGCCCGTTCAGCACGCCCTTGCGCACGGTTTTGCGGCTCTCGGTCATTTCCTCCTCGAGCCTTGCACACTCCTTCTTTGCGTCCTCAAGCTCGCGGTGCATTTTATCGCGCTTTGCCGCGGTGCTGCCCTGCTCGGTGAGAACGCGGTTTTTGCGGTTTATCTCATCCTCTATCTCCGGCAGGCGGCCGCGCTGGTTAAAGCGGCGCGAGCGCTGCCACTGGCGCAGTCTCGCGTCGGCCTCCGTGTACGAGCAGTCCTCCTCGCCGGTCGATACGATGGCGCCGATGCGCTTTTCAAGCTCGGCACTCGGCGTGACGGCGAGCTTGCCCTGCTCAATGAAGGCACTGCGGCGAAATACCTCGCGCTCGACCCCCGTGAGCATCTGCCCCGCGGAGGCTCCGGTCAGTCCCTCAACGGGCTCGTTGGTTCCCGTATAAACAGCGGAAAACTCGCGCATAGGTGCGTTTGCCGCCTTCGTCGTGCGTATGAGCGTTATTTCACGCTCGCCGCAGCTTAGCTCCATGCTGCCGCGCATCGCGGCGCCCGACCAAGGCGCATAGCGCAGCTTATCGGGCAGATACCCCGCCTTTTGCCGCTCGGAGCTGTCAACGCCGTAGAGCATCGCGCGGATAAACGCACACCATGTGCTCTTTCCGCTCTCGTTCGGCGCGGCTATGATATTGAGCCCTTCGTGCAGCTCAAGCTTATCTCCGTCGAGCTTTCCGAAGGTCGCCTCAAGCTTATTAATTACCATGGCGCACCACCTCCTCGCGGTTATCAAGCGCAGCAAGACCCCAGCGCACCGCTTGGCTTATCTTCTCCCGCTCCGCGTCGGTCTTTGCCGCGTCATACTCCTGCTTAAGGCGCATGATGAAGCGACCGCGCAGGCTGTCGTCGCCCGCAAGCGCCCAAACATCGCGCCGCAAAACGGTCTCGTCACGAAGCTGGAGCGCAAAAAATCTGCCCTCAAGCGCACGAAGCAGAGCATCGACATCGGGCGAGCGCTCGGACTCGCCGCGCAGAATGATGCGGTAAACGTCGTTTTCCGTGTTCTGCGGCAGGGCTTTTTCGATATCGCCGAGCACGTCCCCTCCGCTGAGCTGCACCTGAGCTATCTCATAGCGGCGCTTCGCGATGGACACGCTTTTAATATCACAGCTTTCGCCGAGAGTGACTATATACACCTGCTTATCGCCCGTTTCGTCAAAGCCGCGCCCCTCGGGGCAGCCGGGCCATGCGTAGCAGCAGCCGCCGGCGCGTCTGAGCCCGCTGCCGCTGTGGATATGCCCAAGGGCGATGTAATCCATGCCGGAGGCGGCAATGTCGCTTTCCGTTATGGGGTCATAGCTTGACGCCTCGTTAATTTCGCCGTGGATGCACATTATATCCCTGACGCCCGGCATCTTGGCCGCCGAAAAGCCGCGCAGCATCGCACCGCTGTGCTTATCCGTGAACGCCGCGCCCCAGACTCTTGCGCCTATGTCGGGAAGCTCCACGCACTCGGGCACGGGCTTTTTAAATATATGTATGTTCTCCGGAAATTCCACACGCGCATACGGCGATCTTTCGGAATAAAAATCGTGGTTGCCCGGCGAAATGAACACCGGTATCCCGAGGCTGCCGAACGCCTTTGCGATGTCCTCGGCGGTCTCGGCATAGGCGGTGTCGGAATCGAGCAGATCGCCCGCGAGCAGGATCATATCCGCGCTCTCGCGCTCGGCAAGCTGCGCGATGCCGTAGAGAAGCTGCCTCTGCTCGGCTCTGCGGCGCATCGCCTTCTCGCCGCCGAGCCCCTCAAAGGGCGAGTCGAGATGCAGGTCGGCAGCGTGCAGCAGTTTTATCTCGTTCATGTAAATCTGACCCCTTCCGCACTTATGCATTTTCCCGTTTCGGCGTCTATCTCAAACACGCAGCCCTCGAGCTTTGCGGGACCGCGCGCAGAGTCGTAGCGGCGCGGAGGATCGCCGAAAAATTTGCCTATCGATTGCTCCGGCTCGATGCCGATGACGGAGTTTACGGCGCCCGTCATGCCGAGGTCGGTTATATAGCCCGTGCCGTTTGGCAGGACGCAGGCGTCAGAGGTCTGCACGTGGGTGTGCGTTCCCCACACGGCGCTCGCCTTGCCGTCAAGCAAAAAGCCCATCGCGCGCTTTTCGCTCGTGCCCTCGGCGTGGAAATCGACAAGGATTATCTTCTCGCGTATCTCCTGCATATAGCCGTCGGCGATGACAAAGGGATTGTCCGTATTCGTATCGAGCGTAAAATGCCCCATAAGATTCATAACGCACACGTCGCCGAAGCTCGTTTTGTAAACGTCTATGCCCCGTCCCGGGCACTGCGGTGCGCAGTTGGCAGGGCGCAGGATCTTGCGTCTTTCGTCAAGATACGGTCTGAGCTCCGTGCGCGTCCATGTATGGTTTCCGAGCGTTATGACGTCCGCTCCCGCGTGCAGTATCGCGTCCGCCTGACGCGGAGTTATGCCGACGACGTTGGCGTTTTCGCCGTTGACGACGGTGAAGGAAATATCAAGCTCCTTGCGCAGTCTGCGCAGGTTTTTTGTGAGGTAATCAAGCCCCGGCTCGCCGCACACGTCGCCGACGGCAAGTATTTTGACTGTCATTAAAAAAATTCTCCTCTCATGGAGTCGCCGCTCCGGTACTGGATTTATAAGCGTAGTATAGCACAAATTACAGCGGTGTAGCAAAGAATTATGGTCATAATATATTTCGGAGGTGTAAACAATGAAAAAATCGAAGTTTCTCGTAGGCATGGGCGTGGGCGTTACGGTCGGCTCGCTCGCGGGCTTGGCAATGTCGGGCTCCGGCAACAAGCGTTCGCCCAAAAATGTGGTCGGAAAAACGCTCAAAACCATG
>USPI01000066.1 GCA_900556535.1 uncultured Eubacteriales bacterium
GAGCAAAGCTGCCGCCGGGATACTCATCGTGGCAGTAATCCGCCCCGATCTCGTCTCCCGTAAGCACGCAGCCTTCTCCCGATGCAAGCTTTAACTTATCAATAAACACCACATCTGCAAAGCTCATTTTCTAAACCTCCGGTATGATAAATTTCATGAATAGTCTCATTCCATGAACCTTTGTTCACACCTTTTTACTTGCAAATTGCGTGCCACGAGGACACTGTGTGGTGTTTATAATATAATATTTTTTTGTTTTTCAGTCCGTATCGCCCGATTTTCCGACGGCAAATATCTCAATTCGGATATCCATCTTCTGAATTTTGCGATACAGAGTGTTGCGTGACATATTGAGCACCTTCGCCGCGCGGGATATATTGCCCTTTTCCTCCTGCAAAACGCGGATTATCTTTTCCCGCTCCTTTTTCTCGCGCATCAGCTTCGGCGTGGTCGGCGCGTCATCGGCCGGCGCGGCGTGAGCTTTAAGCGGCGGCGCCCCGACAGGCGACGGACGCACGCAGTTTCTTATCTCCTCCGGCAGATGCTCCGGCGCAAGCGGCTCGTCACCGGCGATGATGAGCGATTTTTCTATCACGTTCCTCAGCTCCCTGACGTTGCCGGGCCACGGGTAGCAATCCAGCGCATCCATGACCTCCGTGCTCAGAGCGCGGACGGGGATATTGAGCTTGCGGCTGAACTGTTCGTTAAAATAGCCCGCCAGCAGGGGCACGTCGCCCTGACGCTCGCGCAGACGGGGCATACGGATCTCGATCGTGCTCAGGCGGTACCAGAGATCGGCGCGGAAGCGGTGGGCGTCGATGAGCTTTTTCACGTCCTGATTCGTCGCCGCTATGATGCGCACGTCGATGGGGATGGATTTATTCGCGCCCACCCGCGTTATGCGCTGCTCCTGAATGACGCGCAGCAGCGATACCTGCATATCCACCGGCATATCGCCTATCTCGTCGAGAAACAGGGTGCCGCCGTTGGCAAACTCGAACTTTCCCATGGAGCCTGAGCTGCTTGCGCCCGTGAACGCGCCGCTCTCATAGCCGAAAAGCTCGCTGGAAAGCAGCTCTCTGGGCAGACCGCCGCAGTTTATGGCGACAAATTCGCCCTTTCTGCCGCTGAGCCTGTGCAGTGCCTGCGCAACGACCTCCTTGCCCGTGCCGGTGTCGCCGAGTATCATGACGTTCGCGTTAAAGGGCGCGACTCTGCGCACGAGGGTGTCAACGACCTTCCACTCGTCGCTCTCGCCGATGTAGTTCGGTATCATGACCGCCGCGCGGTCGGGCTCGGTCTCGGGCTTGGCCTCCGAGGTCTTTTCAAAAACGAGAATATTATGCACCGTGCCGTTTATGAGCTCTATTTTTCTCGATCTTAAGGGGCTGAGGCTTGCGACGCTGCCCTTTGCCGCGCCCTTGAATGCGATGGGGCGCGGGTTATTTTTAAACGAGCCGTCGATCAAATATGTAAGGTCCGCCTTGTCCTTCAGGTATTTTGAAAGCGAAACGCTGCCGTAGGGCTGCTTTTCATAGCCGGGCAGATAGTGCTTTGCCGCCTCGTTCGCGGTCAGGATATTTCCCGAGGGGTCGGTCACGATGACGAGGGCGGAATCGCTTTGGATGATGGGATCGAAAAAGCACGCCGAGGACAGGTGCATGAAGGTCTCTCTGCGGCTGCGGCACAGCCTTGCGGCAAGCTCCGCCGCGGTTATGCACACGCCGAGCGCGTTTTCCGGCAGGGGAACGTGGGGGTTATTTATGCACAACACGAAGTCCTCGCCCATCAGACCGTTCACGGGCGCGGCAACGCCGGAATAGCTCTGCGAATAGGCGCGAAAATGCTCGTAGCCGTCAACGCGATAGGGCTTATTCTCGTGAATGGCGATGGTTATGTTGCCCGTGCCGACGGTGTTCTCCGCGCAGAAGGTGCCGAGTGTGCGGGGGTAGTTCGCAAGGGGCGTGAGAAGTCTGAAAACGAAGCCCTGCTTGTTTGCGAGGCTGGCGTTGCTGTTGAACACCGCGACAAGATATTGCAGCACCGGCTCAAAGCCCTGCATCACCTCGGCGTATTTATCGCACACGCTCCGCAGCAGCTCCAGGTCCTGCGGCGGCTGATTCATCGACCACGGGTCGAGCTCCGCCTCCAGACAGCGCTTCCACGAGCGTGCGATCTCGGGTCTGAGCATGGTCTCGTCTATAACGCCGGTGTTTACCGCGCGCTTCCATGCCTCAAGCACAAGCGCACTGTTGTATTTTTCTGCACTCATATGACCCTCCGCTTTCTCTGTGCACAGCCCGGTATTCCGGCTGCCAGTCTGTATTTTGAAACCGTCCGTCGGGATATATCGTATCCGTTTTCCTTGAGAAGTGCGCTGATGTGCTCGTCCGTTACGGGCTCGCTCGGATCCTCGCGGGAGATTATCTGCTCGATGAGCTTGTTTGCGCCCGCTGCCGACATGGGTCCGTCGTCCGTTCCCTTCACGGTGCGCGAGAAGAAATGCTTTATCGGGAAGGCGCCCCAGGGGCAGCATACGTATTTATCCTGCGCCACGCGGCTGACCGTTGAGATGCTCACGCCCATGCTCTCTGCCATCTGCTGCATGGAAAGCGGGCTCAAATGCTCCGGACCGCGGAGAAAAAAGTCGCTTTGCAGCGTGACGAGGCTCAGCGCGGCCTTGTGCAGGGTCTGGCGGCGGATGTCAACGCTGCGGATGAGCGAGCGCGCCGCGTTCAGGCAGCTTCGCAGATATTGCTTTTCCTGCGCGCTGAGGCTTGCGTGCTTCATGAGCTCAAGATAGTCCTCGTTGAGCCGCAGCGGATTGCCGCCGTCGCCGGAGACGTAAACGGCAAGCTCGCCGCCGTTATTCCTTACTACTATATCAGGGCTCACGTAGCCGACCCTGAAGCGTCCCTCGTCGCAGTTTCCCGGACGCGGCTCAAGGGTCTTTATATAGTCAAACACCCGCCTCATGCACTGCTCCGAGACCTTGTATTTTTTCGCGCAGCGCGAGCAAAGCCCCTGCGATATCATCTGAAGATCGTCGCGTATCACGCTGCGGGCAAGCTCCGCGTGCTCAAAGCCGTCCTCGACCTGAAGGCAGAGCGCCTCGTAAACGTCGCGCGCGGCGATGCCGCGGGGCGAGAAGCCCTGTATGGTGCGCAGCATTTTTTCGCCGACCGAAATGTCGCAGCAGTACAGCAGGCAGATGGAGTTGAGATTTCCCGCGAAATAGCCGTTTTCGTCAAGACTGCCCAGAATGTCCAAGCCGACAAGCTCCTCAAGCCTGCTCGGTCTGCACATGGAAAGCTGAAGCTCGAGCGAGCCCATGAGCCCGTCGGAATAAAAGCCCTCGCCCGCGGCATAGTACGGGTCAAACTCCTCATCCTCGGCGGCAGAGAACGCGGCGTCCTCGCCCGAGTAATAGCCCGGGTCTCTGCCGGTCTCAAAACGCGCCGGCGCAAGCTCCTCATCCCGCCCCACGCTTTCAAACACCTCGCCCGCGGGCGCCTCCGGTATCTCCAGCATCGGGTTTTCAACTGCAAGCTCGACCAGATGATCGTACATGGCATAGCTCGGCACGGTCAGCATATTCAGTCCCTGAATCATGGACGAGCTTACCTTCTGCTCCTGCCGCTGTACATATTTCTGACTGTTTTTCATGGTCAAGCCTTCACCTACCCACGCAGCGATATTTGCTATAAAATCTCACATTTTGTCTTTTCACCGACAAAATATCATACAGTCAAATTTTTGTCAAGCCGTTTTTTTGGGCAAAATGATTAAAATTTGGCTCCGCGGCACGCTCTTTGCATATAAAAAAGCGTGCCTATAACTTCAAAAAGGAGCATTTGAGATGAAAAAGCTTTATACACCCATTGTTATCAACAAAACGGAATTCAAAAACAGAGTGTGCATGGCTCCCATGGGCCTCGGCACCACGGACTATGTTGACGGCAACGTCACCGACCGCCTGATCGACTGCTACGTCCAGCGCGCCAAGGGCGGAGTGGGCATGATCGACATAGCGAATATTATGTATGACCCCAACCACCTTGACCCCGTAAACGGTCCCATACTCACCGACGACAAGTACATCCCCAGCCTCAAAAAGCTCACCGGCGCGCTCCACGAGGCGGGCAGCAAGGTCGTTGCTCAGCTCGTTCACATGGGCAGATATCAGTTTGCCGACTTCTGCGGCGGCGAGGCGATAGCACCGTCGGTCACCACCTCCCGCTACAACGGCTATCAGGTGCCCAGAGCGATGACCACGCAGGAGGTCAAGGACATGGTCGTTTATCAGGCTCAGGCAGCCGAGCGCGCAAAGAGAGCCGGCTTTGACGCCGTCGAAATTCAGACCAACTCCGGCTACCTGCACGGTCAGTTCTGGTCTCCCCTGACGAACCTGCGCACCGACGAGTACGGCGGCAGCTTCGAAAACCGCATCCGCTTCACCAAGGAGACCCTTTACGCCGTCAGGCAGGCCGTCGGCCCCGATTTCCCCATCATCATCCGCCTGAGCGGCACCGACTTCGTCAAGGGAAGCTGCGACCACAACGACATTGCAAACATCTGCGAGGCGCTCGACAAGACCGGCACCCTCGACGCGATCTCCGTTACCGCAGGCTGGCACGAGAGCTCCGTTCCCCTCGTCACCATGGAGCTTGAAAACGCGACCTACGCATACCTCGGCAAGAACATCAAAAAGCGCGTAAGCTGCGTCGTCATGCAGGGCATGCGCATGAATATACCCACCGCAGAGACCGTCGTCGAGCGCGGTGACGTGGACATGGCCGTCATCGGACGCCCGCTGCTGTGCGATCCGGAGCTTGTAAACAAGGGCATGGAGGGCCGCTACGACGAGATCCGCCCCTGCATCGGCTGCAACGCCGGCTGCCTTGACGCGGGCATCAAGCGCGAGGTCATCGGCTGCATCAGCAACTACGAGTGCAACCGCGAGCTGGTGCTCAGAGACGAAAACGGCAAGCTCCCCACCGAGGTCAGGAGCGCACATCCCGAGAAGATACTCGTCATCGGCGCAGGCCCCGCCGGCATGGAATTTGCCCGCGTAGCCACCCTGCGCGGTCACAAGGTCACCATCTGGGAGAAGCGCAATCGCACCATCGGACTTTCCGAGTACGCCGCAACTCCCCCGAGAAGAGGCGAGATCCGCAAGATAGGTCAGTGGCTCGAGCGTACCATCCGCGCCATGGGCGTTGAGATCGTCCTCAACAAGGAGGCCACCGCCGAGAACATCCTCGAGGCGGCAAAGAGCTTTGACCGCGTCGTTTTCGCAAACGGCTCCAAGGCAGTCCTGCCCCCCATCCCCACCAAGGAGGGCGCACACGTCGTCCACGCATGGGACGTGCTTGACGCAAAGGGTAAGCTCAAGCTCGGCAAAAACGTCGTTGTCGTCGGCGGCGGCGACGTCGGCGTCGAGACCGCTCTGTACGTTGCCGAGGTCGGCACCATAAGCGCGGAGCAGATAAAATTCCACATCATGTGGGATGCCGCTCCTATCGAGCAGATAAAGGAAATGCTCAACCACGGCTACCACAACGTGAGCGTCGTCGAGATGGGCAAGAAGCTCGCTCCGGACATTAACCCCGGCTGCCGCTGGTCTATCATGGCGCGGTGCAGACAGCTCGGCGTCCAGATGTACAAGCTCACCAAGGTGCTTGAGATCCGCCCCGACTGCGTTGTCATCGAGAACTCCGACGGTGTGAAGGAGCTGCCCGCAGACTCCGTCATCATCGCAGCCGGCGCACGCCCCGATCAGGACGTTTACAACGCCGTCAAGGACAAGCTGCCCAAGGTAGACATCATCGGCGACGCGGTCGAGGTCGCAAGGATCCCCAACTCCGTCCGCGACGGCTACCTGCTCGCGGCAAGCATTTAAAAAGGAGGCTCGTCCCACCGTGAAAATAATTGCCTGCTATAAGATCGTCCCCGACGAACAGAGCATAAAAATAAACGGCGACAGAACTCTTGACACCTCTGCCGCCGAAAAGGTCATCGGTCAGTACGACCTCAACGCCGTCGAAGCCGGCGCAAGGCTCGTCGAAAGCCACGGAGGAGAGCTTATCGCTCTCACCGTGGGCGGCGCGGAGGTCGAAAACTCCAAGCTCAGAAAGGGCATTTTGTCCCGCGGTCCGAGCTCCTGCGTCGTCGTCAGAGACGACGGCATCGCCGGTGCGGACAGCAGCCGCACCTCCGCGGCGCTTGCAAAGGCCGTGGCGGAGACTGGCGAATACGACCTCGTCCTGTGCGGCGAGGGCTCGAGCGATCTGTACGCCCAGCAGGTCGGCGTGCAGCTCGGCGAAAGGCTCGGCGTTCCCACAGTTAACGGCGTTGTCGGCATCGAATACGCAGACGACGGCTTTGTCACCGTCAGTCGCGACGCGGACGGCGAGCTCGAAACACTCCGCATAAAGCTTCCCGCCGTCATATCCGTCAGCAGCGGCATCAACACCCTGCGCATCCCCGGCATGAAGGACATTCTTGCCGCGGGAAAAAAGCCGTTTGCCGTCAGGACCGCACAGGAGCTTGAGCTTTCCGACGCCGCGCCGAGCACGACCGTTTCCGTGCTCGCGCCCGAGCAGCACGAGCGTGCCTGCCGCATATTCAAGGGCGACGACGCGGACACCGTTGCCGCCTTTGCCGGCGCGATAAGCGCGGAGCTGAAGTAAGGAGGAGCGCAAAATGAAGTTTAATAAAGCATTTGTATTTTCTGCCGACGCCGACACGGCTCTCGCTCTGTGCAGCGGAGCCGCGGCTCTGGCGGTTTCGTGCACGGCCGCGGTCTTGGGCGAAAGGCAGCTTGCCGACAGGCTCGCAGACGGCGCAGACAAGGTGTTTTGGCTTGGCGAAAGAGCCGAGGGCGCCATCACGGAGAGCTACTGCGGCGCTCTTGAGGAGCTCATCCGCTCCGAGGCTGCGCAGCTCGTGCTGCTCGGCACGGGAAAGCGCGACCGCTGCATCGCAGCAAAGCTCGCCGTGCGTCTTGACGCGGCGGTATTCACCGACGCCTCCGAGGTCTCCCTGTCCGAGGACGGGCTGTGCGTAAAGCGCAAGATCTACGGCGGCGCAGCCGAGGCTACCGTGCGCAGCGGCAGCGCCGTCACGATACTCTCCGTGTCCGCCGGCATTTTCCCCGACGGCGGCAAGCGGCAGGGCGAAGTCATTGAAAAGCCCGCGCAGCCCGACGACTGCGGCATCACGCTCGTGAGCACCGCGGCAAAGCAGGAGGAAACGGCAGACCTCACGGCGGCAAAGCGCATCGTCAGCGTCGGGCGCGGTCTGGGCGGCGCGGAAAATCTCCCCGCGGTCGAGGCTCTTGCTGCCAAGCTGGGCGCGGAGCTGGGCTGCACGAGACCCATCGCCGAGGAGGACAAGCTCCTCGCCAAGAGCCGCTACATCGGCGTATCCGGCGCAACGGTCAGACCCGACGTGTACATTGCCTGCGGCATCTCCGGTCAGATACAGCACACCGTGGGCGCGGACAGCTCAAGGCTCATCATTGCCATCAACAAGGACGCAAAGGCGCCCATCATGCAAAACTGCGATTACGGCATCGTGGGCGATATGCATAAGATAATCCCCCTGCTCACGCAGCTTCTTTGATTCCGATATAATACTCTCCCTTCTCCATTCTTCCCTATCCCCCCCGCATAAAACACCGCCCTCATTTTCTCCAAAAACGCCCGCACACCGGGCTTTTCCTCCACATTTGT
>USPI01000067.1 GCA_900556535.1 uncultured Eubacteriales bacterium
ATGAGCAGGATGACCGCCACGTACATCACGAGATATTTGTAGCGGTAGAAGCCGTAGTCGATGGCGATCTTGCCGAGACCGCCGCCGCCGATGATGCCGCTCATGGCAGAGTAGCCGAGAATGGTCGTCAGGGCGATGGTGACGTTCTGGATAAGCGAGGGAACGCATTCGGGGATCATGACCTTCCAAATGATCTGATTGGGGGTCGCGCCCATGCTCTGCGCAGCCTCGATGATGTTGCTGTCAAGCTCACGCAGGCTGCTCTCGACAAGCCTCGCAACGAAGGGAAACGCCGCGGCAACGAGCGGCACGATGGTCGCCGTAGTACCGACGGCCGTGCCGATAAGGGCGCGCGAAAGCGGCAGCACCATTATCATGAGAATGAGAAACGGGATTGAGCGCAGAAGGTTAATGATGACGTTTAAAACGTGCATGAGCCATGCCGGCAGGGGCAGGATGCCGTCCTTTTCGCCGGTGACCAAAAGCACGCCGAGGGGAAGTCCGATAACGAGCGCAAGAAGGGTGCTCAAAACGGTGACGTAAAAGGTCTCCCACACGGCGGTCGGGAGGGTAGGCAGAGCGTTGAGCAGGTCCTGAACGGACTGCTCGGAGAACATATTACTGTACATTGCCGTCCACCTCCTCTGCCGTCACGTTTGCGACGGACGAAATAAAAGCGATCGCGCGGTCATACTGCGCGCTGGGTATGCCTATAAGCAGGCTGCCGTAGACCTCCTCGGAGAGCTTCTGCGTCGATGCGGAAATGACGTTGCAGAAGATGTTCTCCTCAGCGGCGAGACGAGCCACAAGCGGGATCGCCGTCGTCTGACTGTCGCGGAAAATAAGGCGCACTCTGCGCTCGGTCGCGGGGTTTGAGACCATCTCGTCCACGCCGCCGGGGAACACGAGTCTGCGTCCCGCTCCGGATTTGGGCGCGGCGAACACCGCGGCGACAAGTCCCTCCTCGGCGACCTGTCCGTCGTCGAGAATCGCAACGTGGTTGCAGACCTCCTTGACGACGCTCATCTGATGGGTGATGATGACGACGGTGATGCCGAGCTTTGCGTTAATGTCCTTTATAAGCTCAAGTATCTGGCGCGTGGTCTTGGGGTCGAGAGCGCTCGTCGCCTCGTCGCAAAGGAGCACCTTGGGGTCGGTCGCAAGTGCGCGGGCAATGGCGATGCGCTGCTGCTGGCCGCCGGAGAGCTGCGAGGGGTAGGAGTCGGCCTTGTCGGGCAGTCCGACAAGCTCGAGCAGCTCGCGCGCTCTTTTCTCCGCCTCGGCCTTCTTCACGCCCGAGATTTCCATCGGAAAGCAGATGTTCCTGAGGCAGGTCCTCTGCATGAGCAGGTTAAAGTGCTGGAAGATCATCGTGATCTCGCGGCGGGCTGCGCGCAGCCTGGCGGGGCTCATGGTGTCGAGCCTTTCGCCGTTTACGATTATCTCGCCGCTCGTGGGTCTTTCGAGAAGATTTATGCATCTCACGAGCGTGCTTTTGCCGGCGCCGGACATACCGATTATGCCGTAGATATCGCCGTCGTTTATGGTAAGGGAGACGTCCTTGAGTGCGTCCACCTCTCCTGTTCCGGAGTCAAAGGTCTTGCATACGTTTTTTAGTTCGATCATGAGCGTCTCCCTCTTGAGGTTTCTTTCTTACTTATTTAAATATCAGTCCCGACAATTCAGCTTATCACTTGCCGCTGACTGCGTCAAGAGTGGTCTGGGTGCCGCCGTACAGACCCATGGGCTCAACGTGGATGGATGCAACGGAAACGATGTGGGTGCCCTGCTGTGCGTTGAAGTCATCGAGGTAGGGGGTGTGCTGGAAGTAGTTTGCCAGAACGGTGCCGTCCTCAACGACGGTGTTGGGGATGACGTAGTCGTTGTAGCTCTGGATATCGAGGGTGATGTTCTTCTCTGCGAGGATCTGCTTTACGACCTCGAGGATCTCTGCGTGCGGGGTGGGAGAAGCCGCGACGGAAATGGTCGTGCCGGCGAGGGCTGCGTAGTCAACGCTGCTGTCAAAGCCGTCCGTGGGGTTATCAACGGTGGAGACGACCGAGCCGTTATACTTCTCGGCGATGAAGTCTGCTACCTGCTTGCTTTCAAGAGCCGCCTTGAGCGCCTTGACGGCGTCGCTGTTTTCGTTGCCGGACTTGACTGCGAGGATGTTTGCGTAAGCGGAGGAGGAGCCTTCCTTGAACAGGGAGTCCTTTACGGGGTTAAGACCTGCGTTGATGGCGTAGTTGCTGTTAATAACGGCGTATGAAACGTCGGGCAGAAGCTGCGGGATAGCGGCGGCCTCGGCCTCGACGATCTCGACGTTGTACGGATTTTCAACAATGTCGTTCTTGGTCGCGGTGATGCCTGCGCCGTCCTTGAGCTTGATGATTCCGGCCTCCTGCAGGAGCAGAAGTGCGCGGGCTTCGTTGGTGGTGTCGTTGGGAACGGCTATCTTGATGGTGTCCGATTTTGCGTCCTTGCCGCCGGAGCAGGCTGCAAGAGAGAAGGCGAGAACGAGTGCGAGTGCGAGTGCAATTATCTTAGTGAACTTTTTCATTTTTCTTTTCTCCTTAAAGTGTTTTTTTAATGCCGTTGTGTCGTCCGATGATAGATCTTAAATTCTCTGTGTCCGGAGGACACATTCGTTCTCTCAGCCATTTCATACGGCACATCTCCTTTTCGGTGAAATAGTGTATTTTGGTGTATTTTGTGGGGTATACGCAAGCTTTAATGCGCCGCTTACGCGGCTTCGCGGAATTGCAAGGGATTTAACGCAGCATGAGCGGAAATCAGCCCGCTGTGTGATCGGTTTTGCGGAGATGATTTTTGCTCAGGCAAGGCAAAGACCGCAGCGAATACTTTTTGTATTTGCAAGGGCTTTAACGCCGCATGAGTGAAAATCAGCCCGCAAATAAAAAAAGCAGCGGGAGGTCGGTGCCCTTCCACTGCTGTCTATACCATGAGGTTTCCGGCTTTCAAGCCGTTAAACAGATTTCAGAAAGTTCCTGACCAAAGTGAGCACGACGAAGCATGCACATGCGAAACATGTACATTTCCATCATCATGTCGGTGCTCAGCTTCTTCATGAATTTCTGCCTTTCCTCGAAAATTTATATTTTGCTTTGATGAGGGCATAGTAGACCCGCAGCCCCGATTTGTCAAGCACTTTTTTGCCGTTTTTACGAATTTAACAAATTTTTTTGCCCATCCGCGGCGCGATTTGCAAATTTTGACGCAGCAAACGCGCTCAGATCCCCAGCGCCTCGAAGTTATACCGCGGCTTGCCGAGGCTCTTTCTTCCGTACTCCACGGCGTTTTTCGGGCAATAGCAAATGCAGGCCATGCAATGGGTGCAGTCGCCTCCCCACACGGGGCGCCCGTCAACTATCTTAATATTATTCGTCGGGCACAGCGCGGTGCATTTGCCGCAGCCGACGCAGCCGTCAAGCACTCTGAACGGCCCCGCCTTCACGATGAGCGCGAAGAAAACGGGGTTTACGGCGCTGCTCATGAAGCGGTCGCAGATATTATTCCTCGGCGCGGGGAAGCTCTCGCCCTTTTCAAGGCACTCGATGGCGAAAGCTATATCCGGCTGCGCCTTTTCGACGATCTTTCGCGCCTCGTCCTTTTCGGGCGCGTTAAACATCGCAATGTAGTTTTCCGGCATGACTATCTGCGCCGAGCCCATATATTCAAAGCCCTTTTTCTCGCAAAGCGCGCGGCTGTATTTCGCGGCGTTTCCGATCTCGCTGCCGCAGGTCATGACAAACCATGCCTTTTCCCCGCCGCTAAACCCGGTCTTTTCAATGTGCTCGGACACTATCCGCGGCACGCGCCAGCCGTAGGTGGGCGTGACGAAAATGAGCCTTTCGCCCGCTTCTATTGCGCTCGTGTCGTTATCCTTTATCCTCTTGCTCAGGTCGATGCAGCTCTCGCCGAGGGCGGCGCAGATGCGCTGCGCTACATAGCGGCTGTTACCGGTGCCGGAAAAATACAGTACCATAAAAATAACTCCTTTGCAGCTTCTGTGCAAAGGAGTATATCACATTTTCGCCGAAAATCAAAGCACAAGACGCATTTGATACCAAACAGCGCCGCCGTGGACGGACTTATCCGAAATTCCCTCGCTGACGAAGCCGAGGCGCGCGTAGTAATGCACGAGCTTATCCTTGCAGGTGAGCACGAGACCGCGCCTGCCCTGCTGCCTTGCATCGCTCACGGCGCGGCGCAGAAGCTGCTCTGCCAGGCCGCGGCGGCGGTATTCCGGCAGCGTATTGACGCCGAATATCATCTGCCACTGCCCCGCCTCGTCGTGCATGGCGGCGTTTTCGTACATTTCGTCGCGCAGATCGCGCTCGTTCGTCACGAAGCCGTCAACGAAGGACACGAGCCTTTCGCCGTCGAACATGAGCCAGAAGTGCTCGCCGTAGACTCTGACGCGCTGCTCGAATTCCGCTCTCGTCGCCGCCTCCGCAGGCGGAAAGCACGCGCTCTCCACCGCCGCTATCTGCTCGACATCGCTTATTTTCGCCGTTCTTATCAGCATTTTAAATTCCCCCTGTCGAGCGCAGTATAGCACACTTTCGCTCACATGGGCAATGCGTATTTTCTGCCGAACTCCTCATACGCCGCGGCAAAGTCGGGGCGCAGGCTGCGCTCGTGCTGGGTCTCGTGGGCGCTGAGGGTGTGCTTTTTCGCGTCGAGCACGCACAGCGCGACGTTGGAGCAGTGGTCGGACACGCGCTCGAAATTCGTCAGCAGGTCAGCCCACACGAAGCCCGCCTCGATGCTGCAATCGCCCTTTTTCATGCGCAGGATATGCCGTGTGCGCAGCTCGTCCTTCAAATCGTCCACGACCTGCTCAAGCGGCTCGACGAGCTTTGCCGAGCGCACGTCGTTTTCCGCAAACGAGCGCACCGCAAGCGACAGCACCTCGCCGATGGCGCTGGTCATGACTGCAAGCTCCCGCTGCGCGGCGGGGCTCAGCGCGAGGTTCTTCTCGCTCAGCTCCTGCGCGGATTCGGTAATATTCACCGCGTGGTCCGCGATGCGCTCAAAGTCGCCTATGAGCTTCAAAAGCTCCGTGACCTCCTCGTTTGCCGCCTCGCTCAAGGGCTGCGCGCCGAACTTGAGAAGATATGTGCCGAGCATATCCTCATAGCTATCGGTTCTGTCCTCGTCCTCGCGCACCTGCTGCGCAAGCTGCGGGTCAAAGCGCGTTATGCTGTCCATCGCGTGCAGCATCGCGTTCTCCGCGCAGTACGCCATATCCTCGGCAACGACGCTGCACTGCTCCAAGGCAAGCGGCGGAGTTGCCAGAAGTCTCTCGTCGAGAGTCGGCGCGGCTTCGCTTTTCTTTCCGTCCGGCACGAGGCGCACCGCGAGCCTTTCGAGAAGCCCCGACGCCGGCAGCAGCAGCGCCGTACACAGTATATTAAACGCCGAGTGCGCTATTGCAATGCCATACATCGTTGCGCTCTCGCCGAGGAAGGCGGGGGCTGCGACGGCCTTCGCAACGCAGAACACGCCGAGCCACACGACCGTGCCGATGACGTTAAACGAAAGATGCACGACGGCGGCGCGCTTTGCGTTTTTGCTCGTGCCCACGGAGGATATGAGCGCGGTGACGCAGGTGCCGATGTTCTGACCCATGATGATGGGTATCGCGGCGCCGTAGCTGACCTGACCCGACAGCGCGAGCGCCTGCAAGATGCCGACCGAGGCGGAGCTTGACTGGATTATTCCCGTCAGCACCGCGCCCGCGAGCACGCCCAGCACGGGGTTTGTGAACGCAACGAACAGCTCTCTGAACGCCGGCACATCGCGCAGCGGAGCGACCGAGCCGCTCATGGTCTCCATGCCGAACATGAGCGTCGCAAAGCCGAGCAGGATCATGCCCGTATCGTTTTTGCGGCTGTCCTTGCAGAACATATACAGCACGGCGCCAATGAGCGCGAGCACGGGCGTGAACGACGTGGGCTTTAAAAGCTGCACCCACACCGCGTCGCCGCTTATACCGCCCAGGCTCAGCAGCCACGCCGTGACCGTTGTGCCGATGTTTGCGCCCATGATGACGCCGATCGCCTGATGCAGCGTCATGAGCCCCGAGTTTACAAAGCCCACGACCATGACGGTCGTTGCCGAGGAGCTTTGGATAACGGCGGTTATGACAAGGCCCGTGAGAAAGCCCGTGAGCTTTTTGCCGGTCATCTTCGCAAGCGTAGTGCGCAGTGTGCTGCCCGCGCGGCGCTCCAGCGCCTGACCCATTATGTTCATGCCGAACAGGAACAGGCACAGCCCGCCGATCATGGTAAGCAGATTGAAAATATCCATCAGTTATCCCCTTTTTCACCTATACTATTTCTTTTATAGCAGAGGAACGTCAAATCTGTTACCTGAGTTTTGTAAAATTCTTGTAAAAGCGAAGAAATGCTGCCGTGTGTTTCACGGCAGCATTTTTTTAGTTCTCCATCTGGCGGCCGAGGAAGCAGGCGACGGTCTGTGCCAGCTTCTGTTCCGCTTCCGTGGGGGCTATGTCGTTGTCGTTCATCAGCAGCATCACGCAGCCCATCAGGTCGCCCTCGGCAATGATGGGTGCGGCGACGCCCAGATGATACCGCTCGACCGCCTCCGCCGCGCGCAGACGGGTATCGCCGCTGCGGTAGCGGTAGCTTTTGCGCTGCTCCATGAGCTGCTCCAGCTCGGCGGAGTTGCGCTTTTCCAGCAGCTCTCGTTTCGGCGCGCCGGCCACGGCAATGATGGCGTCGCGGTCAGCCACGGCGGCAATATGCCCGGTGTTCTTCCCGATGGATTCGCACATCTGCGCCGCGAAATCCTGCAGATCCCCCATGGGGGAGTATTTTTTGAAGATCACCTCGCCGTCCTTCTCGGTGTAGATCTCCAACGGGTCGCCCTCGCGGATACGCAGAGTGCGACGGATCTCTTTCGGAATGACAATTCTTCCCAGATCGTCGATCCGGCGCACGATTCCAGTTGCTTTCATTTCTTTTTCCTCCACTCTGTGCGTTCTCAATATCACATTGCTATTGTCTGCAAACAATGGGGATTTATGCGAATTTTGCAGGTGGAAGAAAATTGAAGAACAGCGTAAAAAAACCACGATGCGCAAAAAGCGGCCGGCATCTGATTCCGGATGCCGGGCCGATACTCAAAGTGCGGGATCACTTCGAGGTATTTCCCCGGGAGCGCGTTGAGGAGCGCTTGGCTCTGCGGGTAGAGGCGGAGGACGCTGCGGTAGGGTTTTCCAGCCGTTTCCCTATCCAGCAGCCCGTTTCTTTGGAGAAGCTCCCGTAAAAGTCTGCCGCGGGCAAGAGCATTTCGCTCCCATCAATGACTAGGTTTGATTTTCTTCCGCTCTTCGGAAAGACAATGGCGGCGTCTGCACCTTCCGGTGCGGGGAAAAGGCAAATATCTGTAAAACCGCGTTTGAATATAAGCAAGACCGGCATCTTCCAGAACCTTTTTGCCACCTGCCTGCTGAGGGTCACACACCCGGCGTTGTCTATCCCGATATGCTCCGACTTCTGCTGGGAACGTTCTCTGGCGACGATTACGAACCCATCGTCTGGAATGATTGATAATTGTTTCATAAGAATCCTTCTTTTTGATTAGTAAATAGATATAACGATTT
>USPI01000068.1 GCA_900556535.1 uncultured Eubacteriales bacterium
TGGAATGGTAGACGTAGCGGATTCAAAATCCGCCGGGGGCGACTCCGTGTGGGTTCGAGTCCCACCACCGGCACCAAGAAACAGAAAATCCCGCAGCTTGAGTGGCTGCGGGTTTTTCGTTTAAATCGTACCCGAGACCGTGAGGACTGTGATGCCGGGGGTCGCGCTCCACGCACCGGTCGTCTGATTTTGCGTGAACGTTGCGGCGGGGACTGTGAGCCTGCCGGCAACGGTGGCAAATTCGCCGCTTGCCGCGTCGTAGGTCCAGTTTCCCGCCTGCGGCAGACTGTTGCCGCCCAGCGTGACCGTGATGGGGGCGTTGAGCCGCGGGTCAAAGGTGTCGCACAAAACGACGGCGGCGTCCGCTCCCGCCTCGCGCGCACCGCTGTTTTGTATCGTGAAGGTGTAAAACAGCTCGCCGTTTTCCGTGACCGTGGTCGGGCGCAGCGCCTTTATTATCTCCAGAGCCGCCGCGGGCTCGGCGTTGGCGGCGGCAGTTGCGGCAACGGGCTCGGAAAGACTGCCGCCGCTTATCAGTGCACGGTTCGTTACCGTGCCGCCCTCCGCGGGGGGCGCGAAATCATTCACCTGAGCGCGGTAGACGATCAGCGCACTGCCGCCTGCGGGCACGCTTATGCCGCTTATGACCAGCGGAGCACCCGGCGTGACCGCGGGTGCGGCTTGAAGCGCTCCGTTTACATAATACAGCACCGAGCCGCCCGTAAAACTCAGCGGCACGGCGGTCGCGGCGCCGATATTATACGCGCCGAGGTCGTCGGTGAGCGTGAGCCCCGTTATCGGGTTCGAGCCCGAGTTTGCGATGCTCACAGCGTAGGTCAGCACGTCGCCGCGCCTGTAGGTCGTCGGAAGCACGGTCTTTTCGGCGGTGAGCACCTGAACTATCTCACCCGTTACGATGTTCGAATCGGCGGTCACTCCGTTGTAGGATATGCTCGCACGGTTTGTAAATTGCGCCATATTTTTTCATCCTTTCTGCGGGCAGGGCATTCTGCCTGCCGTACATTATATGCAGAAAAGGAAAAACGGCTCCCGATGCTTTGTTGAGAGCCGTTTAATATTATGTCAACTTAAATATCTGCGCCGAGCATGGCGGTACTATACCGCTTTCGCAGTCGCCCAGAAGCGCGGAGCAATTTCCGAGGTGTGCTTTATACTCCGTGCTGCCGCGGTTAATAACGCAGACGATACGGTCGTTTTCGGCTTCGCGCCCGATGATGAAAACATCAGGCGAGGGAGCCTTGAATACGACGCTGCCGGACATGAGAGCTTCGCTTGAGTTTCGTATTTCGCCGAGCCTTGCATAAAAGTTATGTAAACCCTTGCCCGAGGGCTCAAAGGGTGCTCTGCAAAACGGGTCGCCCGCGCCGTCAAGACATTCCTCGTCGCCGTAATACAGACACGGAACGCCCGGGGAGCAGTACTGGATAACTGCGCAGAGCATCTGAAGCCTGTCAGCGCGGCGTGACTGCTCGGGACTGAGACGCAGCGCCGCCTGCTCGGGGCGGGTGAGCGATTTCACGTTGCTTAAGTCCGCGCCGAGCGCCGTGTGCAGCCGCTCGACGTCATGCGAAGACAGCAGATTCATGAGCGCTGCATAGAGTGGCGCGGGGTAGTTAAACTGCTGCTGCCGAAGCGCGTCGCGCAGCTCGAATGCGCTCAAGCTGCCGCGTGCAAAGGCTATGACCGCCGTCCTGAACGGATAATTCATCACCGAGTCGAGCGCGCTGCCGAGAGCGTAGTTGCGCCGCTTGCCGTAGCTTACCTTGAGCACCGCGTCCTCCCAAACCTCGCCTATGATGACGCTGTCGGGCTTTTCGCTCTTTGCGGCACTGCGAATGAGTGCGAGCACGTCGTCGGGAAGCTCATCTGCAACGTCAAGCCTCCAGCCGCGCCCGCCGCGCCTGAGCCAAAGCTTCACGATGCTGTCCGCGCCGCTTATGATATAGTCCTGCCAGCCCTTGTCCTCCTCGTTGACCTCGGGCAGGTCGCGGAAATTCCACCAGCAGCGGTAATCATCGGGGTACGAGCGGAAGTCAAACCACTTGAAAAACGGGGAGTTTTTGTCAGTGTACGCGCCGCCGCCATAGCTGCCGAAGCGGTCAAAGTATATGCTGTCCGCGCCTGTGTGCGAGAAAACCCCGTCGTTTATGACTGAAATACCGAGCCTTTTCGCCTCATCGCAAAGGTTTACATAATCCTCAACACTGCCGAGGATCGGATCGACCTTTTCGTAGTTGGCGGTGTCGTAGCGGTGGTTCGAGCGCGCCTCGACGATGGGGTTTAAATACAGCGTGCCGATGCCGAGGGACTTGAGATATGCAAGCCTGCGGCATATCCCGCGCAGGGTGCCGCCGTAAAAATCATCGGGCGCATAGTCACGCTCGCCGTCTCGCGGCTGCCATTTGACGGGCTCGGAAATACTGCCGTGAAGCTGCGGGGTCTGACCGAGGGCGCGGTGATATTCAATGCCGCGCTGCGCGGTGCCGTCGTCTGAAAAGCCGAAGCGGTCGGGGAAAACCTGATACATTATGCTGCGGCGAAACCATACGGGGGTCTCGAAGCCGCGCTCATAAACGGTCAGGCGAAAGCCGCCCTCGGAGCCTGAAAGACGCGAGGTGTGACCGTCGGGGGCGGGGACGAGATACGCCTCGCCGCCGTTTAATTTAAATGTATAAAACAGAGCCGAGGGCTCGGGCGCAGTGATCCGGACGGTGAAATATCCGCCGTCGGGCTGCATGGGGTATTCCTCGCGCCGCTCGTCGCCGTAGAGTATGAGCTGCGCACTGTGTACGCCGCCGAACTGAACGAGCCTCAGCGTGACGCTCTCGCCGCTCTCGACTGCGCCGAGGGGTGAGCGGAACGCGGCGTCATACGCATCGTGAAACGCAAGCGGACGAGCCTTGAGCGCGTCCTCAAGCACCTTTTCGAGAAACGCCGTGCGCGGCTGAAGCTGCAAAAGACGATCGTTTTCCGAGTGCGCGAGAAGCATTGCTCCGAAGCAGCGAACAAGCGTGTCCGTCGCCTCGTCTATGCCGAGCCCGCAGTCATCCATGAGCAGCCGAAACAGCTCCGCGGGGATGAGCTCCAATCTGTCCTCGGGCAGAAATTCATAGATTTTATCCGGCACATAGCCGAAGCTCTCGCAGCGCTGCCTTGCGTCCGAAAACACCGCGGCGGAGATAAAATACTCCCTTGCCTGGGCGTCAACATCTTCGCAAACGCTCCGTTTTACGCCGTCAAAGCGCAGCTCGTGGCTTTGCGCGCCGTGATATTCAATGTACAGCCGGCCGTCGTGCCAATGCTCGTCATAGCCGGCATAGCTGTTTACTTTTTCGATCAGATCATCCATAAATAAAGCTTTGCGTATTCCTCCGAGGAGCGGTCGAAGCTGAAGTCGGCCTCCATGGCCTGTCGCACGAGCGAGCCCATGACCTCGGGCTTGCGGTAGCAGTCGAGCGCAAGCATGATGGCGTCCTTCATTTCGTGTGCGTTAAAATCGGCAAAGGAAAATCCTGTGCCCTCGCCTGTGAAGCGGTTATACGGCTTTACCGAGTCCTTAAGCCCGCCAGTTTCGCGCACGATGGGCAGCGTGCCGTAGCGCATCGCTATCATCTGCGACAGTCCGCAGGGCTCAAAGCGCGACGGCATAAGCAGGAAATCAGCGCCCGCGTAGACTCTGTGCGATAACTCCTCGTTATATCCAATGTATGCGCACAGCCGCCCCTTATAGCGCTGCTCGGCCTGCCGCATGAACTGCTCATACTCCTCGTCGCCGCTGCCGAGCATGAAAAACTGCATATCGTTATACTGCATCAGCTCGTCGAGCATTCTCTCGACAAGGTCAAAGCCCTTCTGCTCGGTCATGCGCGTGACCATCGCAAACAGCGGCACATCCGCCCTCTGCTCAAGACCCATGCGTGCCTGAAGCTCTGCCTTGCACACGGCCTTGCCCTTCAGGTGGCCGCGGTCATAGCGTGCGGGCAGGAGCGCGTCGCCGTGCGGGTTATAGACCTTCTTGTCAATGCCGTTTATGATGCCCGTGAGCTGCGCCGAGCGCGCGTTAAGTATGCCTTCAAGCCCTTCGGCGTAGTAAGGCATTTTTATCTCGGAGGCGTAGCTGGGGCTGACCGTGTTTATCCTGTCGGCAAAGACGCAGCCGGCCTTGAGATAGTCCGCGCAGCCGTTGAGCTCCATGAACTCCGGCGTATAGTAGCGGCTGTCGACATCAAGCATATCCTGCACGAAGTCAAAGCCGAACTTGCCCTGAAACGCGATGTTATGTATCGTCAGCAGGTACTTTATCTGCTCCTGCTTTGCGCCGCGGTACTGTGTGCGCGCAAGCATCGGGATCATCGCTGTGTGCCAGTCGTTGCAGTGGACGACGTCGACATCGAAGCCGAGGTTCGGTATCGCGTCGAGCACCGCGCGGCAGAAGAACGAGTACTGCTCGCCCTCAGGGTTGCCGCCGCGGTATATCTTATCGCCGAAGTAGCGTTCACTGTCCACAAGGTAAATTATGACGCCGTCAAGCTCCAGCGTGATTGTTTCCTTACTCTTATCACACCTTTTGCTGATTTGATTGATCAGCGTTCTTCGCATTATTCTCAAATTTGACATCAATGTGGTATCCACACGGCCTTGAGCGTCAAATCTAGTCATGCTTTGCCGCCAATATTCGCCGCTTTCAAGCATTGAGCGATGATATTTCTGTAATGCAAGTCGCTGTGAAGCCAATCCATTGGCTAAGCTTAACGTTTCAATTATCCCTGCGGTGGGGTCAAGATTTCCGTCCTCAACGGTTTGAGGTGCCTCGTAGTTGTTATAAATCAAAATCTCGTCCGGAGTCACTACAAATAGCAGCGGAGCCTCTCCGAGATTCCACGAAAGACGATGCAGCTCTGCAACTTGCTTTGCATCATATTTCTGGATAACGGAAAAATAGATAAGCGGAACTTTGGCAATCCCATTTGCATCGCGAAGAAAAAACACAGCGTCAATTCCTATCTTTTCATGAACTTGTGTATAGAATAGTCTTTGAAAGGGGCTCATGCTTTGCACGCTGTCTTCTGTAGCCAAACCAGTACTGCTGTTTATATCAAGGCATTCAAATATGCCATTTAGCCATTCACTCATGTTTCTGCCCCCGCATTAATTATTTTTCAAATATAGATGTTGTTTCGTTGATGTATGGTAACGAAAATATAAAGTCAAGATTGGAGTATTCCCATACTCGATTCCTTTTGGCACTACTTCCTTGCATAATAAGATTGTTCTCTTGCAAGGTAGAAAATGCTTTAGAAACAGAATTATACGATAAGCTAAGATTTTGTGCCACAATAGGAATATTTGTAACCGGGAAAGCCTTTATGTACTCATACACGTTCCAAAAAGTACTTGTTTGCGGCATTGCATTTCTTAATCTTTCTTCATCCAGCTTTATTGCTTCTTCGTATTTCTTAAGCAGTTCTGCGCTATTTCGAGCAGCTTCGTTAATGATCTGTATGAAAAACTTAATCCAACGTACATAACCACCACTATATTGTGTTGTTCGGAGCATATCAAAATACTCATTTTTATTTAATAATAGATGTTCAGAGAGGCACAGAACGGGTAATGCGTTGCCTACGATTTTTCTCAAAACCATGAATGGTAGGATACGCCCTACAACCCCATTATATTTTTCAAATGGGTGTATCATTTCAAACTGATAGTGTACTAGCGCAGCCTGAATCAGAGGATCCTCTCCGCCGTTATACAGATATGCAGAAATATCAGCCAGTGTCGGCAACACAGCATCAGGTTCAGTAGGATTGTATTCTCTCAAATTTGTCTTTGCACCCAGCCAGAAAGTTTGATGATCTCTAACACCAATCGAGTCTGCTTCTTCATCTCCATTGAGGGCAATTCCACAAATACGGCTCAAATTAGGAGCTGCAATTTCCATAGTCATCGCCGTTCTATATGCCGACTTCAGATTCATGATTGGCGATATATCACCTTTACCAGTGCCGCAGATGGTTAGCACATCTTTGAAATTAGGACCGGTGTAGTCAATCATGCGGGAATAGGTACACTCTTTCAACAGTATCAGTTCTGTAAAAGGGCCTCTGTTCGGGGCAAACTGAATAAGGCCCTCTAGAAAGCCAATATTACGGTGGGCTTCAGTTAACAATGTTGCTAATTCATCATCCATCTGATACATGTTCCCGTTCATCAGTGGACGAGGTGCAAAGGTATAGTATTTGAAGTTATTTGTGGTGCTATCAATATGCTCAATATAATTTCCTGTATAGGGATGCATCTCATATACCTCAATAGCTAGAATCTATTTTCAGTATATCACCAATATTGGAATTTAGAAAGTGCTATTTTACAATTTTGTTTCATCAATGCTCGAAAATGAATAATATAAATTAAGAATCAAGTTCCACGACTTAGACATGCTTTCGCAACGCTGGCGCTGGAGAACGGTATGGATGTGAAAACGCTTTCCGCCATGCTGGGCCATGTGTCGGCTGCCACTACGCTGGACATCTATACTCACATCACCGACGACATGCGACTTACAGCCGCTGCCAACATCGACCACGGCATCGGCAAAGCAGCGCCGCAGGAAGACGCTTCAGAGCTGGGGCAGGAAACTGCCACGGCCGCGGCGGAAAAGCCGAGAATGACCGACTTCAAGCCCTACGTGGGCCGCAAGCGCAGGTCCGGCACCGGCTGCGTCAGTCAGATTAACGACCATCTCTTTGAAGGCTGTTATTCCCCTAAATGGCCCGACGGTAAAAAGCACGCCCGCAATGTCTATGCCCACACCCGCGAGGAGTGCGAGGAGAAACTGAAGGCGCTAATCGTGGAGATGAAGGCAGAAATTGCAGAAGCACAGCGGCCGAAAGCGAAAGGAACGCTCCAGCCGCGGGAGTCAGAGAAGGGTAAGAAGAAAGGTAGGGAGAAAACGAAGAAAGTGAAAAAGGAAAAGTAAAACGAACCACCGGCATGGGTGCCCAGTAATTGGTACCCATGCCGGTATTATGTTGATAGGAGATGGATTATGAAATTATCGGGACAATTCAAGAACAGAACCTCACGAAATGTCTAAATGATATGCTATGTAAAAAACTAAATAGTTTAACCACATGTGATTACTTGCTTAACGAAAAATATGGTCCAAACCCTTCGTAATAAAACGAAACCTTATTCTTCGGGAAAGCGTCCAAGTACCGTTTTGATGGCAATAAATCTTTTAAATTATTAGCAACTAAGTCTGGATTGCTATTCGGTGTCAAAATGACATCAATCTTTGCGGAACTGGTTACATTCTTTTGTAGCATATAACGGAACTCAAAATCGGCAATTGGCAGGGAATAGCCAACAAAAATGATATGTGTAGCATCACGTAGCTCGTGTGCTGCACTTGACCACAAATTTGTATATAACTGATTTGAAAGAGATTTCATCATTGTAGGTGTTATTAATTCCGGTTGCATTGACGCGCCATGAGCTGTTTTTTCGTGTCCGCAGACAGGACACTTTTCTGTGCGATTATCCTCAAATAAAGAAGTTGCTGCATGGTTTTTTTCAAAAATAGAAATCGAACCGCAATTCAAACAACGAAGCCAGTTTGCGGA
>USPI01000069.1 GCA_900556535.1 uncultured Eubacteriales bacterium
ATATGGAGATTTTCCGCTGAAAATGCTTGCATTGCAATTAGATTTGTGATAACATATCATGGCCTGTGAATTGAACAGGCTATCAAGCGGTCCTCTGCCGAGACCCAAGGGAGTCCTCCGGCACGAACGCCTAAAGTAAAGGAAGGATTAGACTATGGATCTGATCAAAGTTCTCAGCGAACAGTACATGAAGCCCGAACTGCCCGAGCTCAACGTCGGCGATACCGTCCGTATCACCGTTCGCGTCAAAGAAGGCAGCCGTGAGCGCAACCAGGCTTTCGAAGGCACCATCATTGCCAAGAAGCATGGCGGCATCAACGAGACCATCACCGTCCGCCGCATCTCCTATGGTGTAGGCTGCGAGAAGGTCTTCCCCGTACACTCTCCGTCTATCGTTTCCGTAGAGACAGTTCGCCGCGGCAAGGTTCGCCGTGCAAAGCTGTACTACCTGCGCGAGCGCGTCGGCAAGAGAGCAAAGGTCAAGGAGCGCCTGTAAGCGCCCGACCTGTGATCGGTTCAAAAAAAGCGGCTTATGCCGCTTTTTTTGTTGCCTAAATGATGGTCAATCGTGTATAATATAGTGATAAACTCAGCAAGAGGTATTGCTTATGAAAAACAAGACTGAAAAAGTGAAGGCTCAGACGAGCACTCAGAAGGGGACAACGCGCTCCGACGTTTACGAATGGCTCCAGTGCCTTGCATATGCGCTTATAATATGCGTCGTGGTGTTTACGTTTTTCTTCCGCGTCGTTGACGTTAAGGGCGACTCGATGAACCCCACGCTGCTCAATGCGGACAAGCTTATAGTGTCCGACCTGTTTTACAGCCCCAAGCAGGGCGATATCGTTATCTTCCGCAAGGATGACTACAAGCCCGAGGCCCTTGTCAAGCGCATCATTGCAACTGAGGGTCAGACTATCGAAATCGACTTTGACCGCGGCAAGGTATACGTTGACGGTCAGCTTCTTGACGAGCCGTACATCGCCGAGGCAACTAAAAACCAGCTCGACTTTCCCGGTGCGCAGACTGTGCCGGAGGGCTGCGTGTTCGTGATGGGCGATAACCGCAACCAATCGTCCGACAGCCGCCGTGCCGCAATAGGCATGGTCGATGAGCGCCTTATCGTCGGCAAGGTGCTGTTTAAGATATTCCCCCTTGACAGGATAGGCAGCCCCTACGGAGACTGATATGGATTCTGTGAATTACGAAAAAATGAATATACAGTGGTTTCCCGGCCACATGACCAAGGCGCAGCGCATGATAGAGGACAGCATAAAGCAGGTCGATGCCGTGTGCGAGATACTTGATGCGCGCATACCGTATTCAAGCCGAAATCCGGATATTGACCGCCTTGCAGCCGGAAAGCCGAGGCTAATCATCTTGAACCGCACCGACCTTGCCGACCCTGCGATAACCGCGCAGTGGCGTGCGTATTTCGAAAAGAGCGGGATCAAGATCCTTGAGACGGACGCAAAAACCGGCAAGGGCGTTAACGGCTTTGCTCCGGCTCTGCGCGAACTTCTTAAGGACAAGATAGCCGATTACGCAGCCAAGGGTCAGGTAAACCGCCCTATGCGTGTCATGATACTCGGCATACCGAACGTCGGTAAATCTACATTTATAAATAAAGTTGCAAAGCGCAAGGCCGCCATTGCCGGTGATAAGCCCGGAGTCACGCGCGGCAAGCAGTGGATAAATATCGACAAGGGACTTGACCTGCTCGACACGCCGGGTATACTCTGGCCGAAGTTTGATTCGCAGGAGGTGGGCGAGATGCTCGCACTCACGAATGCGATAAAGGCGGACGTCCTCGATAAGGAAACTCTCGCGGCAAACTTCATGCTGCGGCTGCGTGAAATGTATCCGCAGGCGCTCACGGCAAGATATAAATTCGAGCCCGATCCCGACATGAACGGCTTCGAGCTGCTTGAGCAGGCCGCGAAAAAGCGCGGCTTTCTCGTCTCAAGAGGCGAGTATGACATTGAGCGCATGGCAAATACTCTGCTGGGCGAATACCACGACGGAAAGCTCGGCAGGATCAGTCTGGAGAAACCGTGATGCAGGAGCTTTGGGAGCTGGAAAACGAAATATACGACGCGGGCGAGCAGCTTTTGTGCGGCGTTGACGAGGCCGGACGCGGCCCGCTTGCGGGACCTGTGTGCGCGGCGGCCGTCATACTTCCGCGCGGACTGTGCATACCGGGGCTTAACGACTCGAAAAAGCTCACGGAAAAGAAAAGGGAAACGCTGTACGACATTATATGCAGCTCGGCGGTCAGCTACGGGATAGCATTCGCAACCGTGGATGAGATCGAGGAGGTAAATATCCTCAACGCCGCGATGCTCGCCATGAACAGGGCCATCGAAAAGCTCTCCGTGCAGCCCACCCTCGCGCTCATAGACGGAAACCGCAACAGCGCTATCAAGATCGCGAGCAGGTGCGTGGTTAAGGGCGATGCCAAATGCGCGGATATTGCCGCGGCATCGGTTCTCGCAAAGGTCACCCGTGACAGATATATGCTCGAAATGGCGGAGAAATATCCGCAGTATAAGTTTGAAAAGCACAAGGGCTACGGTACGAAGGATCACTATGCCGCATTGCGGGAATACGGTCCGTGTGAGATACACCGCCCGAGCTTCTTGAGGAAGATGCACTGATGACGGACGAAAGCTTGGGCGCATTCGGAGAGCGCAAGGCGGCAAATTACCTCAGACTTCACGGCTATAAGCTCATTGATGCCAACTGGAGATGCCGCAGCGGTGAAATTGATATAATCGCAAAAAAGCGTGAATACATAGTATTCGTCGAGGTCAAGCTCCGCAAAAACAATGCCTTCGGTGAGGCGCGCGAATTCGTGACCCCCGCAAAGCAGCGGCGAGTAATGTCGGCAGCACAGCTTTGGCTTCAGGCAAACGACACGGAGCTTCAGCCGCGATTTGACGTCATCGAGGTCTACGCACCCGACGGCGTAAACACAAGAAAAGTTACCATAAATCACATAGAAAATGCATTTTGACCGGAAAGGAAGATCCGCTATGCTGTATTTCAGTACAAGAAACGAGAAGAATAAAGTCACCGCAGCCGAAGCGATATCGCGCGGTCTTGCGCCCGACGGCGGCCTGTTCGTGCCCGAAACGCTGCCTCGGCTCACGCTCGGCGATATTAAGGAGATAGGCAAAAAGGACTATCGCGGCAGGGCTTTCAATATAATGAAGCTGTTTCTCGATGAGTTTACGGACGACGAGCTGCGCGGCATGATCGCCAAGGCGTACAGCGATAATTTTGACAGCGCGGACACCGCACCCGTGCATTTTGTCGATGATAAGACCGCAGTGCTCGAGCTGTGGCACGGCCCGACCTGCGCGTTTAAGGATATGGCGCTGCAAATGCTGCCGCACCTGCTCACGGCGTCACTCAAAAAATGCGGCGAGCAGCGCAAGGTTTGCATACTCGTTGCAACGAGCGGCGACACCGGCAAGGCGGCTCTTGAGGGCTTTGCGGACGTTGAGAACACCAGGATACTCGTTTTCTACCCGCATAACGGCGTCTCCGATGTTCAGAAGCTGCAAATGATAACCCAGACGGGCGATAATGTCAGCGTAGCCGCCGTAAGGGGCAACTTTGACGATGCGCAGACCGGCGTTAAGAAGATATTTGCCGACAAGGATTTTGCCGAAAAGCTCAGCGAAAACGGCTGGTTTTTGTCGTCGGCCAACTCCATCAACTGGGGCAGGCTACTGCCGCAGATCGTCTACTATTTCTCGGCATACTGCGACTTTGCAAATTCCGGCCGTGTGAATTACGGCGACAAGGTCGATTTTGCCGTTCCCACCGGAAACTTCGGCAACATCCTTGCCTGCTGGTACGCAAAGAATATGGGTCTGCCCGTTGGCAAGCTCATCTGCGCCTCAAATCAGAATAACGTCCTTGCCGATTTCTTCGATAACGGCGTTTATGACCGCAACAGGACCTTTTATACGACAATTTCGCCGTCCATGGACATCCTCGTCTCCAGCAACCTTGAAAGACTGCTGTATTCCGTCTGCAAAAACGACGCTGAGGTCGCGGGCTATATGAAGGAGCTCTCCGAGAGCGGCAAATACGAGGTCTCCGACGCAATAAAGAGCGTCATCGGCGAGAACTTCGTCGGCGGCTACTGCTCCGATGCGGACACGAAGGCGGTCATCGGTAAGGTCTACGCCGAAAACGGCTATCTCATGGATACCCATACCGCGGTCGCGTTCAAGAAGGTTATTGACTATCGCGCCGAAAACGCAGCCGTACCGACGGTCGTCGTATCCACCGCAAGCCCTTATAAGTTCTGCGACAGCGTTCTTGAGGCGCTCGGTCAGGAAACCGTGGGAAGCGGCACGCAGCTTATCGAAAAGCTCTCGGACTTCACGAAAACGAGCGTGCCCAAGCCCCTTGCGGGACTTGACAAACGCGAAAAGCGCTTTAGCCTCGTAACGGATAAGGACGATATGAAAAAGATCGTTGCGGAGTTTTTGCTGTAAAAGGCGATATGTAGGGGCACAAGCCCCGTTAAGCTCAGTCGCAGCAGCCGCGGGGACAGAACGTGGAGCAGAAGGTCTCACTTTTTGTGGTGGCCTTATCGTTCTGCACCTTGATCTGCGAAGCGGAGCACTTGCAGTCGATTGTGTTGTACTTGCAGTTTGAAACATCGCAGCCGACACCGGTCGTTCGGTCGGAGCTCATTTTCTTGTTGCTCATTGTTTTCACCTCCGGAGCGTATTGTCGTAAGACGGTATTAGTATGGCTCCGGCATCGGAAATTATACGGAGGAAGTATGTCACTATACGCGATCGGCGATCTTCATCTTTCGCTGGGTGTTAATAAGTCAATGGACGTCTTCGGCGGCCGCTGGGAAAACTATGTCGAGAAAATTCTCGACGGCTTCTCAACGCTCGGCGACGATGACCTGACGGTGCTTTGCGGCGATATAACCTGGGGAATGACCATGGATGAGGCGCTGCCGGACTTTAAATTCATAGACGCACTTCCCGGGAAAAAGCTCATCATCAAGGGAAACCATGACTATTGGTGGACAACGGCAACGAAGGCAAGGGGCTTTTTCGAGCAGCACGGCATTGAGAGCATCGGCGTACTTCACAACTCCTCGGCGGAATATAATGGCGTCTCAATATGCGGAACGCGCGGCTGGTTTTACGAGGAGTCGAAGAGCGTTGAACACGATAAGAAGATAATGAACAGGGAAGTGATGCGCCTTGAGGCGTCTCTCAAGACGGCGCAGACGGATGTTATCTTTGCCTTCCTGCATTATCCGCCGAAATATCTCGGCTATGAATGTCCCGAACTGCTTGAGCTTCTTAATAAATATAATGTAAAGCGCTGCTGCTATGGGCATATCCACGGCGCGGGCTGCAAATTCGCGTTTAACGGTACTCTGGCGGGTACGGAATTCACGCTCGTTTCGGCTGATTCCGTGAATTTTAAACCTGTAAAGCTTATTTAGCGCGTGTTAAAAGAAAATAATTGCTTTTGACAGAATAATCTGCTATTATATCTTAGTCTATGTGAATTATATTAGGAGGAATATATAAATGTTAGTCAAGAACGTAGAAAAGAAAGACTCCAAGACCGCTTCTTTCCAGGTCGAGGTCGATGCAAACGAGTTTGATAAGGCCGTGACCGAAGCATTCAACAAGAATAAGAGCAGCATCTCCATCCCCGGCTTCAGAAAGGGCAAGGCTCCCCGCGCAGTAGTCGAGGGTATGTACGGCAGCGATGTGTTCTATCAGGACGCTATCGACGCTCTGCTTGCTCCGGCATATGAGCACGGCTATGACAATTGCGGCCTGCGCATCATCGGCAAGCCTGCAGTTTCCAATATGGATCTGTCCGACGACAAGGTCCTCACCTTCACCTTCGATGTTGAGCTCTACCCCGAGGTCACCCTCGGCGAGTACAAGAACCTCAGCGCCGCAAAGGAGACCTTCGTCATCACTGAAGAGGATGTTGACGGTCAGATCAACGGTGTTCGCAAGCGCAACGGCCGCGTTATCGACCTTGAGCGCGAGGCTCAGATGGGCGATACCGCAGACATCGACTTTGTCGGCACTCTCGACGGCGTCGCATTTGACGGCGGCAGCGCAGAGGGCTATGAGCTTGAGCTCGGCTCCAACACCTTCGTTCCCGGCTTCGAGGAGCAGATCGTCGGCATGAACATCGGCGACGTGAAGGACATTAACATCACCTTCCCCGATGACTACACCCCCGAGATGGCAGGCAAGGACGTCGTATTCAAGGTTACCCTTAACGGCCTTTCCGTGACCGAGCTGCCCGAGCTTGACGACGACTTCGTTCAGGATGTTTCCGAGTTCAACACCGTCGAGGAATACAGAGCAGATACCCGCAAGGATATGGAGCGCGTCATGCAGGAGCAGATGGACGCAAAGTGGCGCACCGCTATCATGACTCAGGCTTGCAACAACATGACCGTTGAGATCCCCGAGAGCATGATGGAGGAGAAGATCGACGAGCTCATCCGCAGCTACGCCGCAAACTTCGGCCTCACCGACCCGAAGATGACCACCGACGACATCAAGAACATGATGGGTCTTGACGAGGAGGCTATCAACGCTACCATTCGTCCCGCAGCCGAGTACCAGATCAAGCAGGAGCTTCTTCTCGACGCTATCGCTACCGCCGAGAACATCGAGATCACCGACGAGGAGCTTGAGGATTACATCAAGGGCGCAGCCGAGACCGTCGGCGTGACCGCAGACCAGATCCGTCAGTACTTCGGTGAGGAGTATATCAAGAACGAGTTCAAGAAGGAAAAGGCAAGCAAGATCGTTATCGAGTCTGCTGTCGAAACGGCTCCCGAGGCCGCTCCCGAAGCAGAGGCTGAATAATCTGCCTGATTTTCGGATATGATCTCCTGGATAAGCAGACGAAAACGAAAGGAGACTTTAAAATGAGTTTAGTACCATATGTAGTAGAGCAGACAAGCCGCGGAGAGCGCTCGTATGACATTTTCTCCAGACTTCTCAACGACCGCATTATAATGCTGTCCGAGGAGGTCAACGACGCGACCGCAAGCCTCATCGTCGCCCAGCTTCTCTATCTTGAGGCGCAGGATCCCGATAAGGACATCCAGTTCTACATCAACAGCCCCGGCGGAAGCGTCACCGCAGGCATGGCTATTTATGACACCATGCAGTATATTAAGCCCGACGTATCGACCATTTGCATCGGCATGGCGGCATCCATGGGCGCGTTCCTGCTGTCGAGCGGAGCAAAGGGCAAGCGTCTTGCTCTGCCCAATGCCGAGATAATGATACACCAGCCCTCCGGCGGAAGTCAGGGTCAGTGCACCGATATCCAGATCCAGGCCGAGCAGATCCTTAAGATAAAGAAAAACCTCAACAGGATCCTCGCGGAGAACACGGGCAAGGATATTTCGACCGTTGAAAGGGACTGTGAGCGCGACCACTTCATGTCCGCCCAGGAGGCCCTGGAATACGGCGTCATCGACCAGATCATTACCCATCATGAGTAATTCTGACCCGCGTTTTTACGAAGGAGGCATTGATTCATGCCGGAT
>USPI01000070.1 GCA_900556535.1 uncultured Eubacteriales bacterium
GACAAGATCGAGCGCCTTGCGGATGATCTCGGTGCTGTGCTCGTCCTCCTTGGACGGGAACGGCTGCGCACCGGGGTGATTATGCGCGATTATGACACCTGCGGCATTATTTTTAAGCGCGATCTCGACCAGCATTCTTATGCTTATCTCGGTCGAATTTACTATGCCGCTGCTTATCTGCTTACAGGCGATAACGCCGTTTGAGGAGTTTAAAAGCAGCGCGTATGCCATCTCGTTTACCTCGTACATGAAGCGCGCAACGAAGTATTTGCCCGCGTCGGAGCTGGATTTCACCGTCTTTTCCGGCAGGTATTTCGTCATGAGATACCTCTGGCTGACAGCGGGCACGAGCTTTAAAAGCGTTGCGGTATTTTCGCCGATGCCGTCAACCTGAAGAAACTCCTCATAGCTTGCCTCGAACACTCCCCCAAGCGAGCCGAAGTGCTTTAAAAGCCTGTGGGCAAGCTCGTTGGTGTCCTTCCGCGGCACCGCATAAAACAGCAGCATCTCAAGCGCGTTATGGTCGTTAAAGCCCTCAAGCCCCGCCTCGACGAAGCGGCTTTTCATGCGTTCTCTGTGTCCGTCATGTACACCCATTTTACAGCTCCATATTCGCAAACGCGTTGAGATCCCAACCCGCGGTATTGCCGGCAAGATACTCATAGTAGCCCTGACAGCCTATCATCGCCGCATTGTCGCCGCACAGCTTGAGAGGCGGCACGAAAAGCTCACAGCCGGCCTTCTCGGCAGCCGCCTTGAAGTCGGCGCGGATGCGCGAATTTGCCGCAACGCCGCCTGCTATGGCGATTTTTTTATAGCCGAGCTCCTTTGCCGCCATCATCGTGCGCGGTACAAGAGCATCGCTCACAGCCGCGGTAAAGGACGCCGCAAGTGAGGCCCTGTCAAGCTCCTCGCCCTTTTGCTCGGCGTTATGGACGATGTTTATGACCGCCGTTTTAAGACCGGAAAAGCTCATCTCATACGGCTGACCGTCGATATGTGTGCGGGGCAGATGATACTTCTTATCGTCTCCGCCCTGAGCCAGCAGGTCGATGGGTCTTCCGCCGGGGTACGGCAGACCAAGCACGCGCGCGGTTTTGTCAAAGCACTCGCCCGCCGCATCGTCTCGCGTTGCGCCGACGACCTTGAGGTCCGTGTAGCTGCGCACGTCGATTATCATGGTGTTGCCGCCTGATATGGCAAGGCAGAGAAACGGGGGCTCAAGCTCGGGATAGGCAATGTAGTTTGCCGCGACGTGACCCTTTATGTGGTGCACGGGGATAAGCGGCACACCGAGGCTCATGGCTGCCGCCTTTGCAAAATTGAGCCCGACGAGCACGGTGCCGATAAGTCCGGGGGCATAGGTCACCGCGACCGCGTCAATGTCGCTTTTCTCGACGCCGGCAGTCTGTATCGCACGCTCGGCAAGGCGGGATATTACCTCGACATGGCTGCGCGAGGCTATTTCGGGCACTACGCCGCCGTATATCGCGTGCAGATCCGCCTGAGAGAATATCTGGTCGGTCAGCACGTTTCTGCCGTCCTCAACGACGGCAACTGCGGTCTCGTCGCAGGACGATTCAAATGCAAGAATTTTCATTTCTCTTCCTCACTTAGAAACAAAGTCATCAAAATGGCGTCCTCGGTCGGCTTGGCATAATAGCCCTTCCTGAGCCCAACCTCGACATAGCCGTGTTTTTTATATAAGCTCTTTGCAGACTCGTTAGTTTGGCGCACCTCAAGCGTCAAAAAAGCGAGTCCTTTTTCCTCGGCACGCTCACGAAGCGTGTCAAGCAGCATACCGCCTATCCCCTCGCGGCGGTGCGCGGGAGCTACTGCGACGTTGGAAATATAGCCCTCGTCAAGGACGTACATGAGCCCGACATAGCCCACCGTCCTGCCCTCTCCGTCCACTGCGGCAAGGCAAATGTGCATATTGTCCGTGAGCTGCGAAGCAAGCTGCTCGCTCGTCCACGGTATGGAAAAGCACTGCTTTTCAAGCTCTGCAATGTCGTCAATGTGCTCAAGGTGAGTATCAACTATTTCTATCATCACATCAGCTCCTCACGAAGCTCGTCAATAACGGCGAGCACCTCATCCTCAACGCGCAGGATGCATTTTTTCCAGCCTGTCGGCAGCATCGGCGGGCATATATCGTCCTCGGCAAGGTACATTATACGCTCGTCAAGATCCTGATAGTCGTCCGAGAGCTTCTGCGCCTGAAGAGCCGTCATGCACAGCGCCACGGAGCAGTCTTCGAGCAGCTGCCTCGTCACGACCTGCGGAGCGCGCTGCGGCAGCGGTATATTGAGGCATTCGCAGCATTTTCTAACCCTCGGATTTATATCGTCCTTTTGGACTATTCCGGCGGAATAGGCGCTGACCTCGGGGCAGTAATCGCCCTTTGACGAGTTAAAGACCGCCTCCGCAGCAAGCGATAGGCTGTTGTCATCGCACACGAAAAGAATGCTCTTGACATCTATGCCGTTAAAGCCGCACAGCTCGGACTGACGCTCGTCCCATCTTTCGAGACTTCGGTCGCCTGCCTGATTTTCAATGTGGTGCGTCAGCTCATGGTGGAGCGTGCTTTTGAGCCGCTGTCTGAACTTTTCGTCGTCCATCTCGCCGTAGAGCTCGACAAACGAGCCGTAATATAGCTCAATATGCCTGCCCATACCGTCGGCAAAATACATTCCCAGCGTGAAGCGGCCATCCTCGTCGCACTGCGAATCTTCAAGGAAGCTGATACCGCCGTTTAAGTTTTTGAATATTTCATCGGGGAGCTCGTCGGTAAGCTCGTCGAGCACATCCCCTGCCTGTTCGTATGTCAGCATCAGTGCGCCTCCGCCCAACTATGGCCCGTTTTCGCGTCTACCGTGAGCGGCACGCTGAGCTTAGCGGCTCCGCCCATCTCCTCACGCAGTATCTGCGCGACCTTTTCCGCCTCATCATCGGGGCACTCGCAGATAAGCTCGTCATGCACCTGCAAAATGAGCTTTGACTTAAGCTCCTCCGATTTGAGTCTGTTATAAACGTTCACCATGGCGATCTTTATGATGTCCGCCGCCGTGCCCTGAATGGGCATATTCAGAGCGACACGCTCTCCGAAGGAGCGGGTGTTGAAGTTAGACGATTTAAGCTCCGGCAGCTCGCGGCGGCGATTGTATATTGTCGTGACACAGCCATCCCTTTTCGCCTGCTCGACTATCCTTTTCATATACTCGCGCACACCGTCGTACTTTTCCAGATACGCATCCATATACGCCTTCGCTTCATTCGGAAAAACGCCTATGTCCTGCGCGAGCGACCACGAGGATATGCCGTAGACTATGCCGAAATTGACCGCCTTGGCGCGGCTGCGCTGGAGCGGAGTTACCTCGTCAAGCGGCGTATTGAAAACCTGCGACGCCGTGACAGCGTGGATATCCTCACCCGACAGGAACGCCCGGCGCATATGCTCGTCGCCCGAAATATGTGCAAGAAGCCTGAGCTCTATCTGGCTGTAGTCGGCATCGACAAGCACGTGTCCCTTGGACGCAATGAACATCTCACGGATGTGGCTGCCGAGCTCCTTGCGGATGGGGATATTCTGAAGATTGGGATCGGTGCTCGAAAGCCGTCCCGTCGCGGTGACGGTCATTTGGAAATTTGTCCTTATCCGTCCGTCGGGGTCTATGAGCTTCAAAAGCCCGTCGGCATAGGTGGATTTGAGCTTCGTGAGCATCCTGTAATCGAGTATCATTTCAATTATGGGGTGCTTGCCGCGCAGCTTTTCGAGGACGTCCGCGTTAGTGCTCCAGCCGGTTTTTGTCTTTTTCCCCGCAGGCAGCATGAGCCTGTCAAAGAGCACCTCGCCGAGCTGCTTGGGCGAATTGATGTTAAATTCTCCACCGGCAAGGGCGCATATCTGCTGCCGCAGCTCCTCGATCGTGCCGGTCAGGCTCTCGCCGAAGCTCACCAGAGCCGCGCGGTCAATGAGAAAGCCCTCGTGCTGCATATCGGCAAGCACGCGGCACAGCGGCATCTCGACATCGTAAAAGAGCTTTGTCATATTAAGCTCTTTGAGCTTGGGAGCCGTTGCTTCACGCAGCCGCCAAATCCCCTGTGCGCCCTCAAGCTCCGAGGCACAGTAGCGCATCGTCACCCTGCCGAGACTGTAATCATTCGCCGTGGCGTCAAGAAGATAGCAGGCTATCTCCGTGTCGTACACGAAGCCGTCAAGCGGCAGTGACTCGGCTATGAGCTTTGTCATGAGGTTTTTGACACCGTGGGATATTTTCTTGGTTTTATCCGAGAAAACGAGCCTCAAAAGCGCGTTATAATCATCGCCGAGGCTGCTCCAGTGAACCGGATACACCGCCTTGCCGTCGCAAAGCTCAATGCTGTCAAAATCATCGGCGGTCGTGACCGCGACGCACTCGGCATCGGCTATCACCGCCTCCAGTTCGCCGAACGAGGCGTTTTCGATAACGGGCATAAGCTGTGCATTACTTTGCGCGGCATCCGCCTCGGTTTCGGGAATGCTCCACTTTTCGATGAATTTATTAAAGCCGAGCTGCTTGAAAACTCCGTACAGCTCCGGACGGTAATCCTCGTGCCAAACAGCGTCCTCGGGCTTAAACTCAATGGGTGCAGACGTGCAGATCGTCGCAAGCTCAAAGGAAAGGCGAGCACTCTCCTCGCCCTCGCGCAGCTTTTTGCGAACGCCCTCTTTAATGTCAAGCGTGTCGAGCTCGCGGTAAATGCTGTCAAGATCGGTGTATTTCTGTATGAGGCTCATCGCCGTTTTTTCGCCGACTCCGGGCACGCCGGGGATATTATCCGACGCATCGCCCATGAGAGCTTTCAGGTCGACTATGTGCTTCGGTGCAAAGCCGTACTCCTGCGAAAACAGCTCGGGAGTATACTCGGTCGTGCTCGTCTGACCCATGCGGCTTTTAACATGGCATATGTGAGTGCTTTGCGTAATGAGCTGGAAGCTGTCCTTATCACCGGTTACGATGCGGCAGTCCCAGCCGTCGCTCTCGCACTTTTTTGCCACCGTACCGAGCAGGTCGTCCGCCTCATAGCCCTCAAGCTCAAGACGCAGTATGCCCATCGCGTCGAGAACGCGCTTTAGTATCGGCATCTGCACTGCAAGCTCCTCCGGCATGGGCTTGCGCTGTGCCTTGTAGCCGTCATAGCGCAGATGTCTGAAGGTCGGGGCTTTAAGGTCAAAGGCAACGCACACGCTTTCGGGCTTTTCCTCATCGAGCAGCTTTCTGAGTATGGCAAGAAAGCCGTACACGCCGTTTGTGGGCGTCCCGTCGGGGGCGTTGAGCTGCCGAACGCCGTAAAAGGCGCGGTTTACTATGCTGTTGCCGTCAAGTATCAGTAGTTTCATTTCTTCTCCTCACCTCTCAGGCGGACTATCTCATCACGAAGCTGCGCGGCAAGCTCGAATTCGAGCATCTTTGCGGCAGCCTTCATTTCCTTTTCAAGCTTGTCGATAAGCTCCATGCGCTCCGAGCGTGTGAGCTTCACGCCGTCGGCGCGTTTGAGTGCCTTTTCGCTCTCGCTCGATATTTCTATGAGCTCGCGCACGCTCTTGACTATGGTCTTGGGAACGATGCCGTGCTCTGCGTTATACGCCGACTGCTTTGCACGGCGGCGCTCCGTTTCGTCAATGGCAAGGCGCATTGAGCGCGTTATCGTGTCGGCATACATGATGACCGTGCCGTCCGCGTTTCGGGCGGCTCTGCCTATCGTTTGGATAAGGCTCGTTTCGCTGCGAAGGAAACCCTCCTTGTCCGCATCGAGTATCGCAACAAGGCTCACCTCCGGCAAGTCAAGTCCCTCGCGCAGCAGGTTTATGCCGACAAGCACGTCAAAATCGCCCAAGCGCAGGCTTCGGATTATCTCCATTCGCTCGATTGCGCCGATGTCATGGTGCATATAGCGGCACTTTATTCCGGCGGCGCCGAGGTATTCCGTCAGATCCTCCGCCATTTTCTTTGTGAGCGTCGTGACCAAAGTTCTCTGCCCTTTTTCTATGCGAATATTTATCTCGCTTATAAGATCGTCAATTTGCCCCTCGATCGGGCGGACGGATATTTCGGGGTCAAGCAGTCCCGTCGGCCGGATTATCTGCTCCGCTATCTGTCCTGCACGAGAGCGCTCGTAATCACCGGGCGTTGCCGAAACGTAGACCGCCTGATTTATGCGCTCCTGAAATTCCTCGAACTTGAGCGGACGGTTATCGTATGCCGAGGGAAGCCTGAAGCCGTACTCGACAAGCGTTTCCTTGCGCGCACGGTCGCCGCGGTACATCGCTCTGACCTGTGGGAGCGTGACGTGGCTCTCATCGACAAACAGCAGAAAATCCTTCGGGAAATAGTCGAGCAGGGTCATGGGCGCAGAGCCTGCGGGACGGTTTGAAATAACGCGAGAGTAGTTTTCTATGCCCGAGCAGTAGCCGAGCTCCTGCATCATTTCAATGTCGTAATTCGTTCTCTGTGCAATGCGCTGCGCTTCAAGCAGCTTACCGTTATCCTCGAAATACTTGACGCGCTCGGCGCACTCGCTGCGTATATCGCCGATGGCGCGCGCCATTTTTTCCTTGCCGACGACGTAGTGGCTGGCAGGATATATTGCGGCGTGGTTGAGATAGCGCAGGGTCGCGCCCGTCACGACGTTCACCTCGCTTATCCTGTCGACCTCGTCGCCGAAGAACTCGACCCGTATTGCCTTGTCATTGGAATATGCGGGAAATATCTCGACCGTGTCGCCTCTGACGCGGAACATATTGCGCTCAAAGGCAATGTCGTTGCGCTCATAGCGGATCTCAATGAGCCTATGAAGCAGCTCGTCCAAGTCTCGCGTCTGACCCGGGCGAAGGGATATGACCATGCTCTTATAGTCGATGGGGTCGCCCAAGCCGTATATGCACGACACGGACGCGACCACGATAACGTCGCGCCGCTCAAAAAGGCTCGAGGTAGCACTGTGGCGCAGGCGCTCTATCTCGTCGTTGATGGAGCTGTCCTTTTCGATGAAAGTATCGGTATGCGGAATATACGCCTCGGGCTGGTAATAGTCATAGTATGATACGAAATACTCAACGGCGTTTTCGGGGAAAAACTCACGGAACTCCGAGCAAAGCTGCGCCGCAAGAGTTTTGTTATGCGCAAGCACGAGCGTCGGGCGGTTTATCCTTTCGATCACGCTCGCCATCGTGAACGTCTTGCCCGAGCCGGTCACGCCGAGCAGCACCTGCTCATCCAGTCCCAATTCGACGCCGCGCGCAAGCGCCTCGATCGCCTCCGGCTGGTCGCCGGTCGCCTGAAAGGGCGCATGGAGCTTGAAT
>USPI01000071.1 GCA_900556535.1 uncultured Eubacteriales bacterium
AGGAAAGTAGTAAAATATTACTTGCCACAAAATGCAAAATTGATGATAGGGGAAAATAGTTGTGCTCGATTTTATCGCCATCGACTTTGAAACGGCTAATTCTAAAAGGAATAGCGCTTGCGAAGTGGGCATAGTTGCCGTTGAGAGATTAGCCATAGTCGAAACTTTTCAATCTTTAATCAGGCCAACCACCGGCACCTTCAATCCTATCAATGTTTCAATCCACGGGATAACTGCCGATATGGTACGCAATGAACGCACGCTTGATGAACTATGGGGCGATATATCTTGCTACTTTGAATCCAGCGTGCCGGTGATTGCCCACAATGCGGCTTTTGATATGTCTGTGCTCAAAGAGTCCTGCTCTTGCGATATCCCCGTTTTTTATTATGCTGATTCGATGAGTATCGCAGCACCGTTCGTGCGCGGGAAAAAGACGCTTGTGAATTGTGCCGATGAATTAGGGATATGCGTAAACCAGCATCACGATGCGCTCGACGATGCTCGTGTCTGCGCCGAAGTCTGCATCGAAGGATTCAAGCGCGGCGGATGCGCAAGCGCGTGGGAATATTTCTGCAAAAACAATATTCAGATCAACAGGTTTTCGAGGTTATCGCCAGCCGTGAGCGTGGATCATGAAAAGCGCATTGACTACAGCCGCAGCAACAAGCTTGATTATCATGCGCTGCAATCAACTGCCGTGCCGGATTCAAACTGCCCTTTGTGCGGAAAAAACATTGTGTTTACGGGAGCATTGAGCATTAGCCGCGTTGAAGCCGCTCGGCTGGCAGCAAATCACGGCGCTATTGTAAAATCTTCGGTATCGCGCGCAACCGGTTTTTTGGTAGTAGGTGCGCAGGATAAGGCTGTTGTAGGCGGCGACGGCATGAGCACTAAAGAAGAAAAAGCACACGCTTTGAACGAATCCGGCGATGCTAATATAAAAATTATTGGCGAAAGCGAATTTGCAGAAATGGTCAGAGAGGCGGCAAAAATATGATAGCGCAGACTTCGTTATTTGATGATATAGAGCTTGCATCGATTGAAGATCAGATTTGCCATATGCTTAATCAATTGATTGCCGAGAATGGGCTGGAGGGGCTGACGGTCAGCGTTTCCGAATTAAAAAGTAGTGCATCATCTACAAAGCATTCTATAGCGCTTCTCGATAGTCTCATCGTGCGAATTTTTATCGGCAAGAAAAAGAAATATCTTGAGCTTCCGGATATCAAAAAGCCGAACGAGCCTAAAAAACTTGTGAAGATTGACTTCGCCGATTTGCGTGAAATACCCGATTACTATGACAGAATCGCCGATATATGCCAGTATCGCCTTGATGGTGCGCTAAAAGAATTTTCATGTTGCAGCCAGTACATGGCATGCAGTGATGCCAAAATATGCACGAACGCCGATAAGCTGGAGGCCCTCGGTTGCTACTATCGCCGCGTTCTGCACAGCGGCAGAATTTTTTACGGCAGAAACCGAAATGTAGATTGATGAATTGCCCAGCCCGCAGCTGCAACCCTGCGGGCAGAACTGCGGCAGTACCCTTGTAGACGATTCTGCCTTGTATAGAGCCTATCAAAAAGAGCCGCCGAAAGCTACGGCGCAAACGGCGAAATGGAGAATTGGCTGGCGTTTCGGCGTTCTCAACAACAATTCGGAGGTGTGTATTTTGTCAACACAGGAGAACTGTCCCGACCTATGCGATATGCTTTTGAAGATACGCAAGGCAAAGGACGCATCAGGGCTCACCAATCAGGAGCTCGCCGACATCGCAAACATTCCGTATAACTCTGTGTGTACCATCACAGGCTGCACGGCAAAGCAAGTGACGCTTGCCAATGCCGCTGCGCTGTGCGCCACCTTGGGCATATCGCTTGACGAGCTGGCAGGCTTGCGAGATACGGACGAAGCGGGATATATCCGCGACCTTGAAATTGATAACGCGCGGCAAGCGGAGCGCACGAAGCACATCGAGCGTATATGCACTATCTACAGGCGCTTGATTATATTCATAGTGTCGCTCACTGCCCTGCTTGTGTGTACCGTGATAGGCTACATTATATTCGATATTCGCCTTGAACACGCTGGCTTGTTCCGCTCTGCGAGAATGCCCATAGCCGCCGTGTTTCTTGCACTCATCGTCGTTGCGGCGCTCATCGCCATAGCGTACACGATAAAGACCATTGTGAAGGAAAAACAGAAATGAAATGCCGGAATTGCAAGAGCGAGATCCCCGACGAGCTGCATTTTATATACTGCGGCTACTGCGGCGAGCGCCTGATCCGCGAAAAGAAAAAGAAGGATGAGATAAAGGTCCCCGCGCCGCGCATGAAGGGCAAGCGCTGGTATCTCGAACTCCGGCGCGAGGGCGTGACCGTGATCGAGGACACGGAGGCCGAGGCGCGGGCTAAGGCGCTCGCCATCCGTGCCGGCTTTATCACTGCCGAGAAAAAGGCTCCCCCGCTCACGCTGCGCCAAGCGATAGATAAATATATACAGGATCGGGACAACGCCCTCTCGCCCGCTACCATCCGCGGATACTACACAATCCAGCGCAACGCCTTCGGCGGCGTGATGGATAAGGATATCCGCGCGGTGAGCAACTGGCAGGCGGCCGTTAACGCCGAGGCTACCCGCGTATCGGCGAAAACTCTGAAAAACGAGTGGGGGCTCGTGGAGACGGTGCTCCGGGCCAATCGCGTGGATATAGATGTATCTTCGCTGCCGCAGGTGATCCGGAAGGAGCTGCCTTGGCTGGATTATGGCCAAATCAAACAGTTTCTCGCGGCTGTGCGGGGCGAGCCGTGCGAGCTCGGCGCACTCCTTGCGCTGCACAGCCTCCGCCGCTCTGAGGTGCTGGCGCTTACGCCGGATAAAATCAAGGGCGGCAAGATCTTTGTGCACGGCAGCGCCGTCGTCGACAAGGATGGGAAGCTCGTGCGAAAAAAAGAAAACAAAAATACTACCTCTCGCCGTGAGATAGATATAGTTATATCGCGGCTCGCAGACCTGCTGAAAGCCAGCAGCACACCGGCCGGCGTGCCATATGTGCAGTACAATCCTAATACGCTGACTAATCAGATCAATCGCATCTGCGCCCGCGAAGGGCTCCCGCTCGTCGGCATGCACGGCCTGCGCCGGAGCTTTGCGTCCCTGGCCTATCATCTCGGCTGGTCGGAGCGTCAGACAATGCAGGTCGGCGGCTGGGCAGATCTAAAAACCGTGCATGATATCTATATTAAACTCGCGGCCGCAGACCAAAAGCGCGATATCGACAAGATGCGGGAGTTTTATGCCCTGTAATTTTGCGATTTTACGCCAAGTTTTACGCCAAGGTTTTTCAAACCGTTGATACATCAATGGTTTTAGGTTTTTCTCGGCGGGTTCAAGTCCCGCCTCGCGCACCATATCGAAAAATCCCGCAGTCCTTGCGACTGCGGGATTTTTATATATTCAGGGGCTTGACTTTTGATTTTTTCTGCTGTAAACTGTGTCTGTCAGTCAGACTGACACTTGCATAGGGAGGGACAGCATTTGCCGCACGAGGAGCTGAGAGAAAAAAACATCAGGCTCGTAATCGAGAACGCCCTTGATAGTTTTTTGGAAAACGGAATAGAGAAAACCAAGGTTGCCGATGTTGCGCGCCGCTCCGGACTCACGGAGCGCTCGGTTTTTCGGTATTTTGAGACCAAGGCCGACCTCGTTTTGGCTGCGTCGCTGCTGTATTGGAACAGGATACTTGCGCTTATCGACCGTATGTCGCATGAAAATTCCGACGGCGGCACGACCGGTCTTGAGGACGCGGCGAACGTGCTCGTGTGCTACTCGATGCTGTATCACCTCGACCCCAAGGGTATGCGCTTCACGCTCGATGCGGAGCTGACCCTACAGGCAGCAGGCAGGCTGCACGAGATAAAAAACCAGCCGCCCGAGCCGTTTGAGACCTCCGGAGGTCCTATGGCGAAGGCGATCCGCAAGGGTCTTGCCGACGGCTCGATAAGCCCCGAGGTGGACGTGAAGGAGATATACTACAACTCCTACGATGCAATTCTGGGAATAATGCAGCGCCTTTCCATAGGCGGCAGCCCCAGCGCGAGAGAGCTTGATTACGACAGCAGAATGCTCCATCTCAGCGAGATGTTCGTTAAAGCGCTCAGCGGAAAATAACAGGCGAATTCCACATCCCGAGAGATCGGGATTTGTGTATGCCCGCTTTTGTCAGCTATGCTGACACAAACGGGTAAATATAAAAATCAAACAGGAAGAAGGGCCGCAATGAAAGAACTGAAGCATTTGATTTACTTTGAGAGCCTGCTGGAGGACACGAACAACGAGCTTGTCCGCAAGGCAGAGTCGGAGGGGGACCTGGCGCTCGGTTACACCTGCTTTCACGCGCCGGAGGTGCTCATGAACTTGGGCAATTGCTTCTCCGTCCGGCTTCGTGCACCGCACACCAATTCCATGGAGCTTGCAACCTATTACATGGCCAACAACAGCTGCGAGTTCGCCCGTGCGCTTTTGGAGCGCGCGCTTGAGGGCAACTACGCATTTCTCCACGCCATGATAGGCGTTGACGTCTGCGAGGCGAATAACCGCGCCATCGAGAATATGGAGATCATGCACGCGCATGGCGAGGACAAGGACAAGTTCTTCTACTGCAATCTGGACATTCCCTATTCCGACGACGAGGACTGCGTCGAGCACATCCGCGAGCAGGTCTCCAGAAAGATCTTGAAGCCCCTGCGCGAAAACTACGGCATCGACACCTCGGACGACGCCATCCGCGCCGCCGTGAGCGAGCACAACGAGGTCTGCCGCATCCTCACCGAGATAGGCGAGCTGCGCAAGCTGGATATCCCGCCCATCACCGGCTATGAGTACGCCGTTTTGGTTCTGGTCAGCTACACCTGCCCCAAGAGACTCATCCTCCCCTACCTGCGCGAGACGCTTGAGGAGATCAAAAGCCGCAAGACCGACGCCGAGAAGGACTTCCGCGTCCGCGTTGTCGTTGTCGGCTCGGAGATCGACGATCCCCAGCTCATCAAGCTTATCGAGGGCTGCGGCGCACTGGTGGTCGCCGACCGCTACTGCTACGGCTCCTTCCCCGGCAGACAGGAAATTATCCTCTCCGACACCGAGGACGCACTCACGCAGGTCTGCCGCTGGTATCTGCAAAACACGGAGTGCCCGCGTCAGAGCGCACTGCACCGCGTCAAGTACCGCAACGACCACGTCGCACAGCTCGTTAAGGACTTTAACGCCGACGGTGCAATTTACGAGCAGATGAAGTTCTGCACCTACTGGTCGTATGAGCGCGTCATCGCAAGTCAGGTAATGCCCCGCGACTACGGCATCCATATGCTCTCCATCGACCGCCCCTACATTTCCGGTCAGAGCGGACAGCTTCGCACGAGAGTGCAGGCATTTGTGGAGAGCCTTGAAATCAAAAAGCTCAGAACAGCTCAGAAGGAGGAAAACTGACATGGCATACAACCCCAAAACCGGCAAAGGCTTGGGCAGATATTACGATGCCGAGCACCGTGCCTTCCGCGCCCGCGAATGGAGAGGCTTTAAGGACACCTTTTACGATTTCTTCCGCTGGCTCTATCTCTACGGCTTTATGGCCGTAAAGCTGGGCTGCCACCCCATACTCATGGTCAAATCCATGCTGCGCTACCGCTGGATGGTCTCCTACCTCACCGCGGCGCACATGGTCGACCGTCACACCATGGGTCTGCGCGGCAAGGAGCTGCACTATGCTCACAACCAGTTTTTCTCCGTGCTGCACAACTCCGTCATCGGCGTTCGTGACATCATCGTGCGCGATGAAAACCTGCGCCCGAACAGCAAGCGCGCGGCAAAGCTGCGCGAGAACACCGTCATGTTCGACGAGATGACCCCGCACCTTATCATGATGGGCTTCCCCACCGTGAAGTGGATCGACATCGCCATGTTCGCCGTCGGTCTGCCGTCGGAGGTCGACCAGAACGCCAGTATGTTCTACATAGACGCAATGGAGCACCTCGGTCTGCCGGCAGACGTCTGCCCCGAGCCCGCCGCCGAGTGCGGCGTCGCCGTTGTTGACGACTATCCCCGCGTCGGCAAGTGCTACTTCACCGGCACCATGCCCTGCGACGGTGCGATCTCGCAGACGAATATCCTCACCCGCCACTTCAAGGATCTGCCCTCGTTCCAGATAACTCCCCCGCAAAGAATAAACGAGCCCGAGGTACAGACCTACGCGATCAAGAACCTCAGAAAGGGCATCGAATTCCTCGAGCAGCAGTTCGGCGTAAAGTGGGACTGGGACGCATTTTGGAAAAACGCCGAGATGTACAACGAAAGCTCCCGCTGCATGGTCGAAAAGTGGGACGTCAACTGCACCGACTATCCCCAGGTCTGCGGCGCTGCACTTGCGCTCCAGCGCGAGTATGAGTTCCAGGCTGCGGCTTGCATGGACGAATTCATGCTCAAGACCGACCGCAAGGTCACCAAGATGATGCTCAAGGGCTACGAAAAGGATAAGGCCGCAAACGCACCCAAGCCCAAGTACCGCTGCCTCGTCTGGGCGTGCCCCGCGCATTATTACACCAACTTCACCTATTGGACTCAGCACTGCTGGGGCGTCACCTGCGTAAACGACATGGAGGCAATGCTCAGCTACCTGCCCATCAGCACCGACAACAAGGATCAGGCACTTGCCGACCTCGTTCGCTGCTATGAGAGAATGATGATGCGCTCCCACACCAACGGAGGTTATGTAAACCTGCTCGACGAGTGCTGGAAGATGTGCGAGAAATTTAACGTCAACATCGTCATCATGTATGACCATGTTTCCTGCAAAAACGTCGGCGGCCTGCACGGTCTGTTCGAGGATCAGGCACGCGAGCGCGGCATCCACCTCATTTGGATACCCCACGACGTTATGGACCCGCGCACCGTATCCCGCCGCGAGATGCGTGAGGCGTTCAATCAGTACATGACGACCGTCCTGCGCGAGGAGCCCCTCGACCCGACGCTGCTCGATTACGAAGACAATCTCAGCTGGTAATTAAGGAGGAAATAAAAATGGCTTGGTACTGGATAGTTCTGATAGTTCTCTTCACTCTGCTGTGTCTGCTGTTTTTGGCATACATGACCAACGCGGACATGAAGCTCATCGAAAAAATATACAATGCCCTTATTAAATACCACGACAGCAAGAACGTCGAGGAAAAGATCTGATCCGATCCTCAAAACAGCATAAAGCGCCATAACGAAA
>USPI01000072.1 GCA_900556535.1 uncultured Eubacteriales bacterium
ACAATATACTGCATTGCGTAAAGGGCAATAATATGCTAAAATGTAGCTTGTCGAATCATGAATATTTGTAAGATAAAGCATTTTGAAGGGCGGCGGCGAAGATCAGCAGAACATCGGACAAAATTAAAGACTTTTTCAAACGGGCGGATATATTCCTGCTCGTCATGTGCGCTATATGTACCGTTTTCGGTATCATCATGATATACAGCATGACCAAAAACTACGGCTGGACGAAATACGTCGTCGTTCAGGGCTTTGCAATGCTTCTCGGCATAGCGGCGTTTGTCGGCTTCACCGTAATTGACCCCGACCTTATCGCCGCGAACTGGAAGCCGCTGACGATATTTAACGTTCTGTTCATCGTGGGACTGCTGTTTTTTGGCAAGGGCGACGAGGTCGGCTCGCGCGCATGGTACCGCTTTTTCGGCATCGGCGTTCAGCCCTCGGAGATAGTCAAGGTCATATTTATTGTACTCTTGGCAAAACAGATGTCACGATACAAGGAGCAGCACAGGCTCAACAAATTTCCGAGCCTTATGAAGCTCGCAGCTCATTTTGTGCTGTATTTCGGACTTATAACCGTTATCCCGAACGATCTCGGCAGTGCGCTCATCTTCCTCGCCATCTTCCTCGTCATGCTCGTTTGTGCAGACGTCAAATGGTACTGGATGGGGCTCGGCGCGGCGGGTGTCGCGGCGTTTATCCCCCTGGCATGGAACTACGTTCTGCACGATTATCAGAAAAATCGCATACTCGCGCCGTATATTCCGGACATTGTTGACCCCACGGGTCAGGGCATCACATGGCAGATGCATCTGTGTCAGGACGCGCTTGCGTCGGGGCGCTGGACGGGCGTCGGCTTCGGTCAGGGCAGCTTCGCACAGAGCAGCTATAACGCGCGCCACACGGACTGTATCTTCGCCTCCATCGGCGAGGAACTGGGCATTGTTGCCGGCGTATTTATCATCGTGCTTCTGAGCATCATTATCATCCGCTGCTGCGTCATCGGGCTGCGCTCGGGCAGCAGCTTCGGTATGCTCATCTGCTTCGGCGTTGCGACGGCGCTTGCGTTCCAGACGTTTATCAATATCGGAATGTGCATCGGCATCACGCCCGTTATCGGCATCACGCTCCCCTTCGTCAGCTACGGCGGCTCCTCGATAGTCGCAATGTACGCGGCCGTCGGTCTCGTTTCGGGCGTTAAATACCGGCCGAAGCCAAAGCAAAACTTCGTTCAGTACACCGGCATGGTCGAGGAGGGCGAGCGCCCCGCACCAAGAATGCCGAGAATAAAAACCCCGCCCCGCTTCGGCCGCAAAAACAAAGCATAAGAACACAAAAAAGGCACCGCTCAGAAGATGCTAATTAGGGATATGCAAAAAACATATTTTTAACTGGCATTCTTCAAGCGGGTTGCAAAAGAATAATGACCATATCGGGCTTCGTGCCTGGTATGGTCGTTTTCTCTATTGTTGAATATCCAATTTATACTCGTTGTTAAGCGACTTCAAGTATAAAAAGTCTCCGATGCATCCGTTTAAGCGCCGATGACTAATAATCCGTTGTTCTAATCTCCGCCAATCCTCATTTTCAACCGTACAAGTGCAAAGCCGAAATCTGGCAATTTCCAGTACTATATTTACGCTGAAATAATTATGACGTATAACGCCTAACATAAACGCCAAAGTCAAAGCCTCCGTAACGGCGATATGCGGCGGCAAGGCGGCAACGAGCGCACATATAAAAACCGCCGACGCGATATTCTCGTCGGTCGGCAAGGTGTACCATATAGATGAAGACCTGTTTCCGGCATTCGGAGCTCTCGGCGGGGCATCGGGCGCGTTTGTTTTGATGTACATTGACGCTCTGGCGGAGGCGGGTGTCCGCGCGGGATTTGCAAGACCGATCGCCGAGGAGATCGCCACCGCGACGGTTATGGGCAGCGGCGCGCTTGCTATGAACAGCTCCGAGCACCCAATCGCACTCATGAACGCGGTGTGCTCCCCCGGCGGCACGACCATCGAGGGCGTGTGCAAGCTGCGTGAGCTCGACTTCGACACCGCCGTGCAGCAGGCGCTCCAGGCGATAATCGACAAGGACTTCTTTTTGGAGACGAACTGACGCGCCTGCCAGTACGGTTGTTGCGCCATCCCGACCGGTGATTGCCGACGAAACAATAAAAAACGGTCGACCATTGGTCGCCCCTACAGTATTGCCTGTACTTCCGACAATGATTGCATTTTAACGATTTTTTCCGCAGTGCATTACCGTGACAGCGCAGCTAAACTAACTGCCGGTGTCGGCCGCGTATTGTCCCTCGCGGTGACAGCTCTCTTTACGCAAGGGAGCCAATGGGTGCGTCAATGTGCCTCTGAAAAAATAGCTTAACAGTCACTTAATACCAACGCTAAATAATTGACAAAGTGTATAGTTTCATGATATAAACTATTGATAGAGGACATAGGCGTAAAGTTCAAGACCGGCGTTGAGGTCGGCAAGGACATCACCCTCGATAAGCTGCGTTCTCAGGGCTTCAAGGCATTCTACCTTGCAGTCGGCGCATCCAAGGGCACCAAGGTCGGCTGCCCCGGCGACGATCTGCCCGGCGTATTCACCGGACTTGACTTCCTGCGCGAGGTCAACCTCGGCGAGAAGCCCGCAATCGGCAAGTCCGTTGCGGTCATCGGCGGCGGTAACGTTGCCATCGACGTTGCACGCGCAGCAGTCCGCCTCGGCGCAAAGACCACCGTCATCTACCGCCGCAGCCGCGACGAGATGCCCGCAGCGGCGGACGAGGTCGAGGAAGCCATCGCAGAGGGCGTGAAGTTCATGTTCCTCGCAGCTCCCGTCGAGATCACCGGCGAGGGCAAGGCAGAGAGCATCAAGGTCGAGATCATGGAGCTCAACGAGCAGAAGAAGCCCGTCGGCACCGGCAAGTTCGAGACCATCGCAGTTTCCGCAGTCATCTCCGCCATCGGCCAGAAGATCGACCTCGGCGGCATCGCAAGCTTCGATACCGGCGTTAAGGGCGAGGTCAAGGTTTCCATGCCCAGCTGGCAGACCAGCGTTTCCGACGTGTTCGCAGGCGGCGACGTCGTCACCGGCCCGAAGTTCGCAATCGACGCTATCGCGGCAGGCAAAGAGGGCGCGGTCTCCATCCACCGCTATGTACATCCCGGTCAGTCTCAGGTCATCGGCCGTGACAGACGCGACTATAAGGCAATGAACACCGCCACCGCAGGCGTTTCCGTTGCAGGCATCGACACCGCTCCCAGACAGCACGCCGCCGACGGCTCTGCCAAGGAAGCAAAGAAGACCTTCAAGGATCTGCGCGGCACCTTCACCGAGGAACAGATGAAGATCGAGACCTCCCGCTGCCTCGGCTGCGGCGCGGCTGTCGTTGACGAGAGCCTGTGCGTAGGCTGCGGCATATGCACCACCAAGTGCAAGTTCGACGCCATTACCCTTGAGAAGGTCACCGATTACGTCGGCGAGCCGTACTTCAAGGCTCTGCTCGGCGCAGCAGGAAATGCTCCCGCCGCCGTTGCCAAGTTCGTCACCAAGAAGATCGCAAGAAAGTAAGGAGCCGCCATGCACGAGATCGGAGTCGTCCGCTCAATGGTCAAAACCATAACCGATTTTGCCGAGCAAAACGACATTAAAGAGGTCGCGGAGATCGTTCTGGACATCGGCGAGCTGTCGCTGGTCATCCCCAAGTACGTCGAGGAGATTTACCCCGTCGTCGTTGAGGACACATGGCTCAAGGACGCAAAGCTCGTTATAAACATCATCCCCGGCCTTGCCGAGTGCGACGAGTGCAACGAGGTTTTCAATGTGATCGAGCACGAAGGCTACTGCCCCAACTGCGGCAGCTTTGAAAAAACCGTTCTTTCGGGTAAGGACTTCCTGATCCGCGAGATACGCATCCCCGAGGACTGAAAAGTCCTTAAGCAAAAATGATATGACCCCCGAGGCCTCGTGCTTCGGGGGTTTTTCGTGCGTAAAAAACCGGTGCAGCGTGTCAAAAAAGTCTATGACTTTTTTGCACGCTGAAACAATGCCACATTTTTTGTGAAGCTTACGCTTCACGAAAAATCTCGCTTCGCTCGTCAAAAAGCCTGATAGCTCAGGCGTTTTTGATGGCTATAATCTGATTTCGAGCGGGCCTTGCCCCTCGAGCTCCCCGCTGCGCGGTTATTTTTCCTCGGCAGCATAGGTTTTTGACAGTATGAAACCGGCGCAGCATTACGCTGCGCCGGTCTGCTTGGGATTGAGTTAGGATTGAGCTTTTGCTCAGAATATGCACTTTTCGATGAAGCGGTGGAGTATCGCCGCGACCTGTGCACGGCTTGCGCCGTCCTGCGGGACGAGCTTGCCGTTGCTGCCGACGATGATGCCGCTTGCGTTAGCCCACGACATTGCGTCGGTCGCGTATGCGGAGACGCTGCCGGCGTCGGGGAAGGCGGTGAGGTCGGCTCTTGCGCTCGTGTCGAGCTTCTTGAAGTTAGCGTAGCGGAAGAGTATCGCCGCCATCTGCTCGCGCGTCACGGTCGCGTTCGGCTCAAAGGTCGTTGCGCTCGTGCCGGCTACGATGCCGTTGGCTGCCGCCCAATCGACCGCCTTGGTGTACCAGGAGTCACCGGAGTCGGTGAAGGGGGATGCCGCCGCCTCGGGCTTGCCCTCAAGGCGCCAGAGGACGGAGACGAGCATACCGCGGGTCATGGTCGTTTCGGGCTCGAAGGTGTGGTCGCCGGTGCCGCTGAAAAGACCGTTATTGTATGCATAGACGATGTCGCCGAAGTACCATGCGCCCTCGGAAACGTCGAAGAAGGGGAAGCGGACGACTGCGCTCAGCGTGTTTGCGGGGACGGTGCACTTCATGACGCCGCCCTCGTATCTGCCGTCTGCCGAAGCTATCTCGCCCTTGTCGCCGACGGAGACGACCGTCAGAGTGTTCGAGCCCTCGTCGCCGGGCTTGTAGCCGAGCGTGACGCTGCACGGTGCGGTGATGGCCTTGCCGTCAACGGTCGCGTTCACGACGAAGGGAGCCGCGGTGTTGAGCTGATTTCCGAGCGCGCGCTTCTGCGCGTCGTTGGGGACTGCCGAGGCAATGGCGGTGTACACGTCGCCGCCGGTGGCGAGGTCTGCCGCGGCAAATTCCATGCTGCCGTTCGCGGTTATGAAGTTTACCTTATCCGCCGCTGCGAGCGCTCTTGCGCCGCGCTCCCAAACGCAGACGGTCTCCGCGCCGCTTGCCGAGGCATCGACGGTGACGGTCTTGCCCGCAGCGCCGAGCTCGCGCATGAGGATGCGGGTCGGGAAAACGGTGCAGACGCCGTTATCGACTATTGCGGGTGCGTTCATGGTCTTGCCGTCGCAGCTGACTGCAACGCTTGCCGCCTTGAGGCTGCCGCTGAGGACGATGAGCGCGTCGTTATCGTCGGTGAAGTTGGTGTCGTTGCCCATGGAAACGGCGATACGGTAGATGTAATCGCTCATTGCGGCCTTGACTGCCTTGGTGAAGATGTTGTCGAATTTAATGCCGCTTGCGACGTCGCCGAAGGCGTGCTTTTTGACGATGGCAAGGAGCTGATCGACAATTTCGCCCGACTTGACCTTGTCAAGTCCGACCTGTACCCAGTCGGGGTAGTTGCCGTCGTCCTCACCGCCGAGGTGGCTCTGGTAGATGTAGTTTGCAACGTCGAGGAGGTTCTTGTCCTCGGTGATGGGGATGTTGACGACGTCGGTGACGATCGCCTGAATATTCTTGATTATCCGGGCGTTGATCCAGTCGGAGACGCTGGTTTCAACGACGACGAATTTCTTGAGGATATTGCCGACGAAGGTGCCTGCAACGGTGTTGAGCATCTCGGGCGTGAAGCCTGCCTCTTTACCGTAGGCGGTGAGGTCTTCTATCGTCTCGGTCTTGCCGGTGAGGGCGTTATAATAGGTGATGGGGCCGACGTGGTTGAGGGTGTTGACGGAGGCCACGAGGCTGTCGCCTACCTCACGAAGCTGCACGAAGCGCGCAGGGGAGGGGTAGGTGAGGTTGGAGCCGGTCTCCACGTCGTAGAGGGTGTTGCCGTTCTTGGTGGTCATGGCGGCGATGTCGTTTGCGTGCATATGACCGGTAAAGACCATCTCAAGACCTGCATCGGCAAACTGGGTCGCTATCTTCTTGAAGTCTTCGATGAGGTAGATCTTGAGGATCTCGGGCTCCATGGAGAAGTGGGGAACGAAGCCGTGGTGGGAGAACGCGATGACGTGATCGCCCTTGGCCTTTGCCGCGCTTATCTGCTCGGTCGCCCATGCAACGAGCTCATCGCTCATAGCGCCGCGGGTCTCATGCTCGTCTTTGCCCTTGGAGGTGTTGTCCTTGCTGTAGCAGCAGGTGTCAAGCGCGATTATCGTCACGCCCTCGCAGGGACGCGCAACGTAGGAAAGCTGACCTGCCTCCTTGCCCTCGGAGGGGACGAAGCGGGCGACGACGGTCTCGTCGTTGTAGACAAAGCTGTAAGCGGAGACGAAGTCGCTCGGCTGAGTGCGGGTCGCATTGACTGCCTTGCCGTCGGGGGTGTTATAGTTTTTCGCACCTGCGTTTCGCACGTCATGGTTGCCGTTAATGACATAGACCTTCAGACCGGGAACGTCCTTCTGAAGCTGCTGAAGGCGGACGGCCATGTCTCTGTGACCCTCGAGCTCACCGTCCTTGGTGATGTCGCCGGAGATGAGGAGTATGTCGGGCTTATCCTCTCTGACGGCCTCAAGCAGCTTGAGGTTTATCGCGCTGCCCTCGGTCATGAGCTTACGGTCGCTGTTTAAGCTCTTGTGAAAATCTGCCGTGTCCTTTATCATGTCGGGGGACAGGTAGTGTGTGTCGCTCAGGACGGCGATCTTGAGGTTTATCCCCTCATCGGCGCCTGCCGGAGCAGCGAGCGCGGGGACTATGAGCGTGCATACCATTATAATGGCAAGCAGAACGCAAGTGCCGCGCCGCAGGAATGCGGTTTTCTTCATGTTTCTTCCTCCTATAAATTAGTGCCGTTAGGTTAGCTATACTTATTTTACATGAAAAACCATGCAAAAACAAGCACCTAATGTTATTGACACGCAAAAAGTATGTATATATAATGTAAGCTCATG
>USPI01000073.1 GCA_900556535.1 uncultured Eubacteriales bacterium
GAGCATTCCCCTGTTGTTGATGTCCATCGGAATGTTGTTGAGGGCTCCAAGATTACGGTCCATAATCTGCGCGATGATCTGCCATGGGCTTTACGACAAACTCCGGCGAGGCGGAGATGATGAGGTCGTCGGGGCGTCTGATATCGAGATACCACTTGGCGATCCGCCCCTCGTGCTCGTCCCAGAACTCGTTCATGAGCGCGTCTATATCGTCGATTTTGCGAATGAAGCTGAAGCCGCAGGACTTAAACTTTTCCTTCGGAATGATGTGCAGCTTAAACAGCAGGTATGCCGCGAGGGTCTTCGGCACCCACCACAGCAGCTTGAGCGGGTGCTTGTGCAGATACCATCTGATAAAGGTCGCCGATGAGTCGGGATAGAATATCGTCTTGTCAAAATCAAAGGTGTTCATGCTTACTCCTTATCGTATATTCTCAGCGCGGCGGCGTCGGTCATTACGGCGAGCGCACATTCCGCGGCGATCGCGGCTATCATGCCGACAGAGCCGAGGGCAGCCAGCAGGATGATCGCCGGCTTTATCACACAGGCCGCGGCAAAACTCAGTCTCACGGTCTTTGATGCACGCTTGCAGATGCGCAGCGCCTGCGGCAGCTTACGGATATCGTCGCTCATTATGAGCACCGGCGCCTTCGATGCGACCGAGCTCGGATTCATTGCGCCCATCGCAACGCCGCAGTCGGACCTTGCCAGTACTCTCGCGTCGCTTATTGCGTCGCCCACGAAGGTGAGCCTGCCCGCGTGCTTTTCGCGCATGAGCTCACTGACGGCGATGACCTTGTCCTCGGGTGTGAGCTGCGTCATAACCTCGCTGACTCCGAGCGCCCTGCCGACGGCGCGTCCCGTGCTCTCGCTGTCGCCTGTGAGCAGGACGGTCTTTTCGATGCCGAGTGCGTACAGCTCGCGCACCGCGTCCTTTGCACCGTCCTTGACGCGGTCGTCGATGATGATATAGCCGTAGTATATGCCGCCGGCGGCAACGTGCACGACGGACTGATGCCTGTCGGCATAGCGGCAGGAGATGCCGTTTGAGCGCATAAGTGCCTCCGTGCCCACGAGCACCTGACGCCCGTAGACCTTCGCCTCGACACCTCGGCCGGGCAGCTCGCGCATATCGCTTATATGCTTGGGGTCGGGGATGCTCGGGCAGGCTCTGCGCAGCGACACGGCTATCGGGTGGCTTGAGCCGTATTCCGCCGCGGCTGCGAGCGTGATGAGGTCTGCGCTGCTTATTCCGACGGGCTCCGCGCCGATGACGGAGAAGCTGCCCTCGGTGACGGTGCCGGTTTTGTCCATGACGACGGTGGAGACCTTTGCGAGCGTGTCGAGCTCCGTCTTGCCGCGCACGATTATGCCGTGATCGACCGCACAGCACAGGGAGTTAAAATAAATGAGCCAAACGCCGGAGAGCATCTGTGCGCCCGATGCGGCGACGAGGAATATGAGCGCCCTGTGCACCCATTCGAGCCAGTCGCCCGTTATTATGGACGCCGTCACCGCAAAAATAACGGCAAGCGCGAGCACGATGGGGGTAAAGCACTTTGCGATTTTCGAGATGCGCACCTCGCGCCGCCCCGCATAGAGGGGCGCTTTTTCCGCAGCCTCGGATGCGTGCACGAGGGTGGAGTTGTTGTACAAAACGGTCGTGCGAATTCTGAGCGTGCCGCCGCGGTTTATGCAGCCGGAGACCACCTCAACGCCCGCGCCGACGTCTGTGAGCGTCGTTTGCCCCGTGTAGGGCGCGGCGTCGATAGTGCCGCTTCCGTCAACGATAATTCCGTCAAGCGGGATAAGCTCGTCCTTTTCCACGGTCATCACCGTGCCCGGGCGTATCCTCTCCGGATCAACGAGATTTTCCCTGCCGTTCTGCTCGACTCGGACAAATTCAGGGCGCAGCATACACAGCCCTGGCGTGCGTGCGTGCGCCTTGCCGTCGGCGTAAATGCCGAAGCAGCCGGCGAGCGCGAATATGAGCATGACGGTGTAGCTCTCGCCGAAGTTGCCCATTGCGGCGGTGCCGATGCAGGCGAGGGTGACGAGCGTTTCCGCCGACAGAAGCTTCTTGGTGAAAATTTTCCTCACCACAGGCACGGCGGCCGCGATGATCGGCAAAATGCTCAGCACCGTAACGAGCCACTGCTGCATTTGCACCTCGCCCTTAATAATGCTCACTATTATAAGCAGCACCAGCGACAGCACCGGCATCAGAAGCTCGCGCTCAAGCTCGACGCGCGTCCTGCTGCGCTTTTTTCTTGTTTTTCGCATAATTATTCCTCCGTGTAACAAAACACCAGAATAAATGATACACGCCGACAAAACGATTGTCAAATCCGCATACTCATAAACTCGGCTCGTTTAATTATCCCTTGACATAAAAAGCGCATAATGATATTCTTATTATATCATAGTATACTTTGGAGGTGTGTCCGGTGCGTGGTTCGATGCTGAAGGAGATACTCCGCGAGCAGGATGTGAATATAAGCGAGCTTGCACGGCGGCTGAATGTATCCCCGCAGACGCTTTACAGCATGGTCAAGCGCGATAATCAGAAGGTCGATTTTGACATGATGGTGCATATCTGCCGCGAGCTCGGCGTACCGGTCGAGCGCTTTTGCGACACGGAGCTTCCGAAAATGCCCGACCTGCGCGAGTGGCAGTTTATCGGGAAGTACCGCCGCCTGACGGAAAGCGGTAAGAGCCTTGTCGATTTGGTCATCGAGCACGAGCTGTCTTGCGCGCAGCCCGATGCCGAGGTAAAGACCGAGAAGCCCGACTCCAAGATAATACCCCTTTATGCAACGGCTGCCGCGGCGGGCTATGCCGCACCGGCGCTGGGGGACGATTACGAGGATTACAGTGTCCCCGCGTCTTCAAGGGCGGATTTTGCCGTGCGTATTGACGGCGACAGTATGCAGCCGTATATTAAGGACGGCTCGGTCGCACTGTGCAGGCGCGGCGAAATAATCCACGACGGCGACGTCGGACTGTTTTTCGTTGACGGCGACATGAAGTGCAAGCAGTATTGTCAGGACTATTCGGGCAATGTCTACCTGTTTTCCGCAAACCGCGACAGGAGCGATGCGGACGTGTTTATCCCCGCAAGCTCCGGGATAACGATAATGTGCTTTGGCAAGGTGCTGCTCGAAAAGAGCATACCGCTGCCGGAAATGCGGTGAGAAGATGACGTTTGAAAATAAGCTGCCGGAGGGCTTCGAGCGGACGCTTACGATAGAGCCGGAAAAGGATATAAAGCTGCGGCTGAAGCTCGACGGCGCCGCGGCGGTCATTGCGCTTTCACTCGTGCTGCTCGGAAGCCTTGTGAAGGATATAGGGCTTTTGTTTGAAGCGGCGGGCGGTGCGATACTGGCGCTGCGCGTGGTGCTCGTGACGGTGCTGTGCGTTGTGAGCCTTTATATAAGCGAGTATATTAAATGCGCCGTCGTCGGCAGGGTCACGGGAAAGCCCGCGCGCGTTGTGCGCGAAAAGTATTGGGCGTACACGCAGTTTCGCTGCTGGCTCGACAAAAAGAGCTTTATGACGATAAGCTTTGCGCCGCCTCTCTCGGTGTGCCTTGCGATGCTTCTTTTGATGCTCGTGCTGCCGGGTAAATTCTTCTGGCAGTGCTGTGCGATATTCATCGTTAACCTTACGGGCACGGTCGGCGACGGCTACACCGCGCTCGTGCTCGCGCGGCAAGCAGGCGAAGTCAGGATAAAAACCGAGGGACTCACTACATATATAGCTACGGAGAAATGATATGCAGATAAGCGACCAGATCCTCAGCATGAGAGACGATTGCATCAAAATACGCCGTGACCTCCACCGTATACCGGAGATCGGCTTTGAGCTTCACAAAACTCACGAGTACATTCGCCCCATTCTCGAAGACTGCCGCCCGGACGAGCTCATTACGATCGCCCAAACGGGCTTCAAGGTCGTTTTCTATGCCGAGGGCGCAGAGCGCACTATCGCGTTTCGCGCGGATATGGACGGCATGAGAAACACCGAGGAAAACCGCCTGCGCTTCCGCTCGAGACACCGCGGCGTCATGCACGGCTGCGGTCACGACGGACACATGACGATCCTGCTGCTTCTTGCCAAGTGGATATCGCATAACCGCAGCAAGCTGCGCTGCAACGTCGTGCTGCTGTTCCAGCCCGGCGAAGAGGGCTGGGCGGGCGCAAGGCAGATGATAAACGAGGGCGCTCTGACAAACCCCAAGGTAGACCGCATCTACGGTCTGCATCTTTGGCCGACCGTGCCCGCGGGCAAGATAGGCATACGCTGGGAAAATCTCATGGCGCAGACGAGCGATTTCGTCATTAAAGTCCACGGCAAAAGCGCCCACGCCTCGACTCCGCAGATGGGCGTTGATGCCATCGTTGTCGCCGCGGAGCTCATAACGATGGTGCAGTCGATAATAACCCGCGACGTTGACCCGCATCAGGACGCGCTGCTCACCCTCGGCAAGATAGAGGGCGGCACCTCGCATAACGTCATCGCCGAGGAGGTCACCATGAGCGGCACTCTGCGCGTTTTCAGCAACGAGCTGTTTGACAGGCTCATGAAGCAGATAACCGCGCTTTTGAAGGGGCTTGAGCTGGCCACGGGCGCAAGCATCAAATTCGAGACAGTGGTGCATTATCCGTACGTTGCAAACCCCCGCAGTATGGTTGAAAAGTTTTACACCGTCATCGACTCTATGGAGGACGTCGTCCTTGTCGAGCCGGTAATGGCGGCGGAGGATTTTGCCGAGTATCAGCAGGAAGTGGAAGGTATGTTCATGTTCCTCGGCGTTAACGGAGGGCGAGGCGGCGCGCCGCTGCACAGCAGCCGCTTTGACTTTGACGAGGAGGCGCTCCTCGTCGGCGTTGAGGCATTTAAAAGAATATTGGAGAGTGAAAATTATGCATGATGAAGTATCCATTGAGAAAAAATTCCCCAACGCACTGGACGGCACGCTTCGAAAATTCGCGCTGCGCGTGCCGGAATGCATCTACAAATGCAGCGGCATCCTCGTGTTCGGCAAGAGGATAAAGTCGCTCGTGTTTTCGACCGACATCAGCATCATCCGCAATGTTAACGCGGACGCAATCATGGCGGTCTACCCCTTCACCCCGCAGCCCATTATCACTCAGGCGCTGCTCTCCGCGGCGGACATTCCCGTGTTCTCCGGTGTCGGCGGCGGTCTGACTCAGGGTCAGAGAGCGGTCAACCTTGCGATGTTTGCCGAGATGCAGGGCGCTACCGGCGTCGTGCTCAACGACCCGACCTCAAACGAAGTGCTCTCGCTCGTGCGCAATACCGTCGATATTCCCGTTGTCGTCACGATAGCGCGCAAGGAGGTCGATATCGAGGCTCGCCTCGCGGCGGGCGCGGATCTGTTCAACGTCTCCGCGGCGGGGGATACGCCCGAGATAGTGCGCAGAATTAAAAAGACCCACCCCGACGTGCCTGTCATTGCGACCGGCGGCCCCACCGAGGCGAGCATCCTGGAGACCATTGCGGCCGGTGCAAACGCCATAACCTGGACGCCCCCCTCCAACGGTGAGGTGTTCCGCGACATCATGGCGGCTTACCGTGAGGGCAAGCCCCATCCGTGATAACAAAAAACCGAGGAGCCAAAGGCTCCTCGGTTTTTTTCGGCGTGTCAAAAAAGTCTGTGACTTTTTTTCACGCTGAAAAAACGCCACATTAAAGTATCCGCCGAAGCGTAAAAAACCCTCCCGTGTCTGACACGGGAGGGTAAATTATTTACATCATGCTGAGGCGGAGTAGGTGAAGCTGACGCCGGGGTACCTGGTCTGCGGGTCTATCCTCGAGCCGTTGACGTACATCTCAAAATGCAGATGCGGGCCGGTGGACATACCGGTGGAGCCGACGTAGCCGATGGTCTGACCGCGGGAAACGGTCTGTCCGACGGAGACGGCGCGGGAGGACATATGCGCGTAAAGCGTCTGCATTCCGTTGCCGTGGTCGATCATGACGTAGTTGCCCCAGCCGCCGTTCCATCCGTCGGAGGAGCGCACGACCGTGCCGGAGTCTGCCGCGTAGATCGCGCTGCCATAGCTTGCGCCGATGTCGGTGCCGCCGTGGTTTTTATACTCGCCCGTGACGGGGTGAGTGCGCGGACCCTGACGGCTGGTTATGTAGGTGCAGTAGCTCGGCCATACGAGATTGCCGGTGCCGACTGCGCTTCCACCGCCGCCCGGATTGGGCTGAGGCTTATTCTGCTCGTTCTGGCGGTTGAGCTCATTGACCTTGTTCTGGATGTCCTTATTGAGCTGCTGCTCCTGAGCGGTGAGCTGGCTGAGCATACCGGAGTTGGAGCTTATCTGTCCCTGAAGGGTGGCGATGACGGCGTCAGCCTGAGCAATATCCTTCTCCTGCTGTACCTTGAGAGCCTCAAGCTCCGTCTTGGAGTCCTCCATCTCGGACTTGGCCTGCTCGTACTCGGACTTGACGGTCTCAAGGTCGGTGACGGACTGGCGGTAGGAATCCTCGAGCTCCTTGTCGCTCTTCATGATATCGCCGATGTCGTCGATAAGGCTCAGGAATTCGCCGATGCTGTTTGCACCGAAGAGCACCTCAAAGTAATTATACCTGCCGGACTCTTCCATTGCGCGCACACGCACCTTGTATTTTTCGAGCTGCTCGTCTGCGACCTTCTGCGCCTCCTCGACCTCGACGGTCTTCTGCTCGATGAGCGTGGTGTGCAGGTCGATCTGCTCGGTAAGGTTAAGTATCTGCTTTACGGTGATGGCGTTTTTCTCGTCAAGCGCATTCTTGAGCGCTATCTGATCGCTCTTCTGACCCTGGAGAGAATTGATGGTGGACTGAACGCCGCTCTTCTGATCTCTCAGCTCGGAGCGCTGCGACTTGAGCGCGTCGATCTCCGACTGGGTAACTGCAAACGCGGAAACGGACATGAGCGAGAACATAACGCTCAGGGTCATGACCATAGCCAGCGCGAAAGCAAAAAGCTTCTTGCATTTTTTCTTCAGCATAATGCTCTCCGATCTATGGATTTGTGGTTACCATAATATTATACACCCAATGTCAAGCTTGGGGTCA
>USPI01000074.1 GCA_900556535.1 uncultured Eubacteriales bacterium
AAACCGCGGCGCGAGCTTTGCGGGGAAAAGCGCGGAGAATGCGCAATACCACAGCGTCTGCTGCGTGACGTTCATTATCAGATAAGCGAGCATATACAGGGCTTGAGAGGTCATTCTTGCAGGTCCTTTACCGATATGGTTTATAGTATATATCATACAGGAAATTGACAAAAATGCAAGTATTGACATAATCAGCGCCTCAAATTATACCCCTCGGCGCGGCGGAGCTTTAGCGCGAAAAAGCTCCGCACTTAAAATTTTCCGTCATCACATATTTTTTGCACGAATGCAGACAATATGACAGAAAACAAAAACACGGAGGATATGAGATATGAAAGCAACAGGGATAGTACGACGCATCGACGACCTCGGCCGCGTGGTCATACCCAAGGAGATACGCCGCACCATGCGTATCCGCGAGGGCGACCCGTTGGAGATATACACGGACCGCGACGGGGAGGTCATATTCAAAAAATATTCGCCCATCGGCGAGCTCGGCGACTTTGCCGGTCAGATATGCGAGAGCCTGCACAAAACGACCGACGGCATCGCCGCGGTGTGCGACCGCGACAGCGTCATTGCCGTGTCAGGTGCACCGAAGCGCGAGCTGCTCGACAAGCGCATATCGCCCTCGCTCGAGCGCCTTATGAACGCAAGAAGTGCCGTGCGCTTTGAGGGCGGAAGTCCGGTGCACATAGCCGACGGCGAGGATAAATACACCGCGAGCGTCGCCGCGCCCATACTCAGCGAGGGCGACGTGATGGGCTGCGTCCTGTTTGCCTCGGCAGACTCCGCACCGGGCGGCGAGCTCGAATTTAAGCTCGCGCAGACCGTCGCAGCATTTCTCGGCAAGCAGATGGAAAGCTGAAACACCCCCGCAGTGCACAACGGCAGACGCACTGCGGGGGCTTGATATTATCATCAGACCCTTGCGAGGAAGCACTCCTGACTTTCGACCTCGGAGTAGAGTATCGCACCGCCCTTGCCGAGATCGTAAACGCTTATGACCTGAGCCATGGGGTCGTCCGGCGCGGCTCCGACAAGCTCGGAATACACGTTTTCGCAGCTCTCGAGCAGCGCCTCGTCGAAGGTACAGCCGTTCTCTCCGGGGTAGAGCGCAACGTAAAATGTGCCCGCTTCGACGAGATCCTGGAAGAAGTGGCTGCCGTAGCTAAGCTCCGGGCGCAGTCCGCGGGAGGAATACGCAAGCTCAACCATGCAGTCAAAGTGGTTTATCTCCATGAAATGCACCGGCACACCGAGGCTCGGCGTCGTTGTGCCCCAGCGACCGGGGCCGAGGAGCACGGTGCCCTCATCCTTGAGCAGAGCGTTGAGACGGCCGAGGCATCGCGCTATTTGATACTTGCGCTGCTCGGGCAGGGCGAGATAGGGCTCGACCTTTATCATGACGGCATAGCGCACCGGCAGACAGAGGTTGCCGCCCATGAAGCTGCCCTCGGTGCGGAAATATTTCTCTTTGATTTTCGGCATGACCCCTGCCTTGCCGATGCCGCGGGTCTGGAGCGGACGGCACTGGAGAAGATTGACGCGGTAGCTGCCGTCGGAGTCAAAATTGCAGGCGTATTCGATATCGACGGGATAGTTGTATTTCTCCTCAAGCAGCCGCATGGTCTCGGTCATAACGTCGGTGAAGTCGGTGCTGCCGAGCAGCTTGCGGAAGTTGAGGATATCCGGAGCTTCGCTTTCGGGAATGCCCAGCTCGCGGAAGCGCGCGGCGGTGGGGTAGTCGCGCTCCATGAAAAGCGAGGGGTCGGTCTTGAGCTCACGCTTGTCGACCGCGCTGAGGTCTGCTGTGACGAATTCGTTGCGTATAAGATCGATCGCGTCTATCTTATGCTGCGAGTATTTGTACTCATCGCCGTATGCGACCATGGGCGGCGCCTTGGGGTCATCCATGCTCAGCAGACGGGCGTAATCGTCGGCCTCGCGGTCTACCGCGCGCGTGCCCATGCCGAACACGAGGCGCAGCATACCCTTGTTCTGAGCCGAGGCGTTCTGACGGTTCAGATAGAGGTTTTTCGAGTGCCCGACGCCGGCAATGTGAGGATAGTAATAGTCGCCGTGAACGTCACCGCACACGCGCATGACCAGCAGCGCCATCTGCTCATCGCGGTCGAGAAGGTTGCGCTCGGCACGGTAGCGAATAGCCTCGGGGTTGACGGTGCTCGCATAGACTTGCTTGACCGCCTTTTCGAACACCTCATAGCGCTCTGCGAGGCTGCCCTGATTCGGGCAGAAAACGCTCTCATATTTTCCCGCGAAGGCGTTGCCGAAGCCGTCCTCGAGGATGGAGCTTGAGCGCACTATGATCGGGGACTGACCGAAATATTCGAGCATGGAGAGAAACTGCTCCTTGACGCCGGGGGTGAAGGTGCCGTTTAACAGCATTTCGCGGATCTCCGGAGCGCACTCCATGTAGTCGTCGGCGTTTATCATCCTCACGCGCGGTGCCCAGATCCCGCTCTGCACGGCGTAGGTGTAAAATACGTCCGCGCCGATATAATACGAATCGTGCGGCTCGATGCGCGCCTTGTACAGCTCCGGCGCCTCATCGCGCAGAATATTTCGCGCAAGCAGCATACCTGCCGCCTTGCCGCCGATGCAGCCGGTGCCTATCTCACGGTTTTTGATGTACATGAGGTCCTTCATGCTGAAATACTTGCGGCACAGCTCGAGGCGCGTCGGCTCATTGCCGAGGAGACAGCGCATGATGTTGTCCTTGAGCTCCAGCCCCTCCGGATCGGATGGGTCGGGCGCGTCGGGGTCTATCGCGTCAAACATACTGTTCCAGCAGTCGCGCCGCTCTCCGGTTTGGGTGAAGCGCTCGAATATTGCGTAGTTGTCCGCGCTCGAGGTGAGCGTTTGGCAGCGCGTACCGCTTATCCTCAGCGGGAAGTAGGTGGTGGCGGTTTTCCTGCCGCGCAGCTTGATGGGGTGGATGTAAACGCTGCCGTTAAGGGTGCGGATATTCATGAGCAGCGGCGCCTCGCGGCGTATGCGCGATATGGTCTCGTAGGTGTGCTTTTCGTAGTCGATCGGCTGATATGCGATGGCATGACGGCGAATAAGAAACGGGTTTATGAGCAGAAAAAAGTTCGCTATCATGAGGTCGGAAAACCAGTATTTTTGAAGCTCGGAAAGGCAGTCGAACACGAAAAACGTGCCCTGCGGCTCTCTGTCGATTATCCTGTGCACCTGCACGGCGAAGGTCTCAAAGCCGACGCGCGGGTCGAGTGCGTATTCCTGGGCGTTTGCCCCGCCCTCGCATAGTGCGCGCGTGTCCATGATCTCATCATGGTCGCCGAAGCGCAGGTAAACTATGCGCTTGCCCTGCCGCGCAATGTTTGTCACAAAGCGCGTCGCAACGTACATATAGTCGCTTATGTGCTCGCACTGCCATACGACTGTGTCGCCCGGACGCAGAAAATCCACTGCCTCGTCAAGCCCGTCGATGCCGGTGCTTATGCGTTTTTCATCCATACTTTTGCCTCCTATTATAAAAAAGAGCTATCAAATCGTACGATTCAATAGCTCTTTTTTGCGTGCCTATTTACTGCCCATGTCGCTTGCGTCCATGAGCTTTACGTTTGCTGTGAAGGTCTTGCCGTCGCGCCAGACGGTGAATTCGATGCTGTCGCCTATCTTGAGACCCTCCTTGGCCTCCGTCACGGCCTGAGTCGTGAAGGCGTCCTTGCCGTTTACCGCGACAATGATGTCGCCGGCCTCTATGCCCTGCTTTTCGGCGTCCGAGCCCGCGGTGACGTAGCTGACGTACAGCCCCTGCGGAATGTCGTAGTATTTCGCGGCGTATTCGGACACGGGGCCGACGGTCACGCCGATGGTGATGCGTCCCGTGACCTTGCCGTCGGCTATGAGCGCCGAGACGATGCTCTTGACGGTGTCCGACGGGATGGCGAAGCCGAGCCCCTCTATACCGGAGCCGAGGTTTGAGATCATCTTCATGTTCGTGATGCCGACGACCTGACCGCGCTCGTTAAAAAGCGGGCCGCCGGAGTTGCCCTCGTTAATGGAGGCATCGGTCTGAATGAGCGACATGGTGGTGCCGTTGTAGCTTATCTCGCGGTTGAGCGCCGAGACGATGCCGCGCGTCATGGTGAGGCTCAGATTCTGACCGAGGGGATTGCCGATCGCGGCAACGCTGTCGCCGACGCTGAGCGTTGAGCTCGAGGCAAACTCGGCTGCGGGCAGCCCCGCGGCGTCGATCTTCAAAAGCGCAACGTCGCTCGATGCGTCAAAGCCGACGAGCAGTGCGTCATATTCCTTGCCGCCGGAGAGCACGACCTTAGCCGTCTCGCCGCCGTCGATGACGTGGGTGTTCGTGATGATGTAGCCGTTTTCCGAGGCGATAACGCCTGTGCCCCAGGCGAAATAATCGTTATCCGAGCCCTTAAAGACCTTGATGCCGACGACCGAGGGCGAGCACTTTTCATAGATGGTGCTGAAATCCAGAGCGCCGGAGCCTGCGCCCATGCGCAGGGTGAGGCTTCCGCGGTCGGAGACCGTGGGCAGCTTGACATCCACGGCCGAGGTCGGTGTGCTGCCGCCGTAGACCCTGTCCATGTAGTCGTGCCAGTCCTTCGGATTGCCGTCGTCGTTAAATTCGGTCACTCTTGCACCGAGACCGAGGAGTACGAATACGACGCTCGCGGCGACTATGAGAAGGCAGATTATAAGCGCCGTGATGCGCGTGTTTTTCATGCGCGGCGGGGGAGTGGCGGGAGCGCCCGACTGCACCGCGCTGCCTGTGCGCGGTACGGCGTTCGGCCTGTACCAGCCGCTGCTTTTACTGTCATACCAGCTCATACGAGCCTCCGTTCTGCCGCTGCGAGGCGGCTATTTGCGTTCGGTTTTTTCCTTTTTGCTTTCCTTCTTGACTGCCGGAGCCAGCGGCAGGGTGAACACGAAAACGGTCACACCGTCGCGGCTTGACACCGCGACATCCTCGCCGTGGCTGTTGAGTATCTTCTTGACCAGATACAGCCCCAGCCCGACGCCGTCCTTATCCATGCTGCGCGAGCGGTCGGACTTATGGAAGCGGTCGAAGATATACGGCAGGTCGTCCTCGGGGATGGGCTCGCCGACATTTTTGACCGAAACGTATGCCTTGTTGCCCTTTTTGTAGAGCTTTATCGTGACGGTGCTGCCGGGGGAGGCGAATTTCATGGCGTTGTCGGTGAGGTTATATATGACCTGCGTTATCGAGTCGCGCTCGGCAAGGACGATGATGGGATCCTCGGGGAGTTGCGGGTCAACGTCAAGCTGCTTCTCCTTTGCGCGGCTTTCAAAGCTCAAAAGGCATTGCAGCAGAAGCTCGGACAGGTCAAATCTCGTGCGCTTTGAAAAATCGACAGCGTCGCTCTCAGCCTGACTGAGGTTTAGCATATTGCGTACAAGGCGCGAGAGCCTGCGCGTTTCATCGGCTATTTTATGCAGGTATTTGTCCTCCTGCTCGCGCGGTATCGTGCCGTCAAGTATGCCGTCGGCAAAGCCGGCGATCGTCGTCATCGGGGTACGCAGCTCGTGGGAGATGTTCGCAATGAACTCCTGACGCTTGTTGTCGCTGCGTTCGAGCGAGTCCGCCATGAGGTTAAACGAGTCGAGCAGCGTGCCTATCTCGTCGTCACGCCCCTCCTTGTTCTTGACGCGGATGGAGAAATCGCCGAGTGCGAATTTCCGCGCGGCAAGCGAGAGCTCGTCAAGCGGCTCCGCCATTTTCTTCGAGTAGATAAGGCTCATGAGCATCGCAACGAGCATGACCGCCACTGCGACCGCAAGCACGACGCCGAGGAAGGTCTGCCAGCCGCTCATAATGTCGATGCTGTCCGTGGAAACAAAAACGTAGCCCAGAAGCTCGCCGCCGGAATTTATCGGCTTTGCGACGACGTACTGCTGCTCTGGATAGAAACCCATGAGCGTCGTGAGACTGTCGATATCGCCGCCCGTTTCGAGCGCCGTTATGACCGACTCGTCAAGCTGCTTGCCCAGATGCTTCGGGCAATAGAGCGTCAAATCGGAACAGGACAGTACAAGACCGTCCTGATCGCAGATGAATATATGGCTGTTTGTGACCTTTGCGATCGGGCTTATCGTCAGGCGCAGGTTCCAGCTTCCGAGCGACTCCTCCTTGCTCATGGCAAGCGCGGAGCGCACGACCTCGTCGGCGCTGGCGCTCATTCTCTCGCGCGTGCTGCTTATAAGATAGCTGCGGCCGAGGAAAAAGAACGCTGCGCCGATGATGGCGAACGAGAAAAACACCAACAGTGCCGTCGCAAGAAAATTGCGTAAGTATATGCTCTTCATACAGAGCTTTCCCTTCTTATTTCACGACTTCAAACTTATAGCCGACGCCCCAGACGGTCTGGAGAGACCATTGGGGAGAGACGCCCTCGAGCTTTTCTCTCAGACGCTTTATGTGAACGTCAACGGTGCGCGAGTCGCCGAAGTAGTCAAAGCCCCAGACCTCGTCGAGAAGCTGGTTGCGTGTGAAAACGATGTTGGGCGAGGCGGCGAGATGATACAGAAGCTCCATCTCCTTGGGCGGGGTGTCCACCTTTACGCCGTCAACGATAAGCTCATACGAGTCGAGATTGACGATGAGCTTGTCGTAGCAGAGCTTTTTCTCCTTGGGCGTATTGTCCGTCTCGGAGCGGCGCATGACTGCATGGATGCGCGCAAGAAGCTCCTTGACCTCGAAGGGCTTGGTTATATAGTCGTCCGCGCCGATGTCAAGACCGGCTACCTTATCGCCGACCGCGCCCTTAGCGGTGAGCATGATGATGGGGACGGAGGAGGTCTTGCGGATCTCGCGGCAGACCTGCATGCCGTCCATGACGGGCATCATGATGTCAAGCAGCACGAGGTCCGGCGAAAGCTCATTAAACATGGCGATGCCTTTGCCGCCGTCATGTGCGATGCTGACCTCA
>USPI01000075.1 GCA_900556535.1 uncultured Eubacteriales bacterium
GGTATCGTACGGGTCGTCTCCCGCCGCGGTATAGTGCAGCATGAAGCGGTCGACCCTTATGGTGAGGATATGCCCCACGCCGTGCAGCGCCTTTTTTGCCAGTGCAAGCAGCTCGTCACGCGAGAAGTTCAGATTCAGCCGCTTTTTCGGTTTTTTCTCTTTCGGCTGCGTCTCCGCGGGCGGCGGAGCCTCTTCCTTGGGCTTCTCTTTTTTGTGCCTGTTTTTCAGCTTTTCAAGCAGCGGACTGTTCGGATAGACCTCGATAAGCTTGCCGCAGACCTTCGCCGAGGCTTTGAGGTTTCCGCCGATATACTCGGCGTCTATCCCGACCCGCACCAGCGACACAAGCAGGATGAGCAGGACGACCAGCCCTATCACGGACAGCACCGCTATGCCGAGTATCTTCAGTATCACGCCTAAAATATGGAGAACTGCCAACTACATCACTCCTTGGTTTCCGACTCCGTTATCTCGCTGATGGTCATCTGATCCCGATTCTGTGCGTTCTGTATCTCGTCTATCGCCTGCTGAAGCTTCTCGATGCCCTCGCTGCTGCTCATATCCGGCAGCGGCGGCAGCTCGTCAAGCCTGGTAATTCCCATTGTGCGCAGGAAAACGTCCGTTGTTCTGAAGAGCGAGGGTCTGCCCGGCACGTCGAGCCTGCCGCAGACCTCGATAAGTCCGCGCTCCGTCAGCGCGCTGACCGTATATGAGCTGTCAACGCCGCGCACCTGATCCACATACGCCCTCGTGACGGGCTGGAAATAGGCGACGACCGCAAGCGTCTCCAGCGCAGGCTGGGACAGCATCGGCGGCTTGCGCTGCTCAAGCGTTTTGCTTATCACCGCGGCATACTCCGGCGACGAGCACATTTGCAGCTTGTTATCAAGCGTCAAGATGCGCACACCGCGTCTGTTAAAGCTGTATTCGTCCGCAAGCTCCTTTGCCGCGGCATAAATGCTGTCCTCATCCGTTTCCAGAATGAGAGACATTCGTGCCGCCGGTACGGGCTCGCCCGCTGCAAACAGTATTGCCTCAACGGCGGCTTTTATATTCTCTTTCTCCATTATTCCTACTCAACTATTCTTTCAAGAATTTCGTTTACGTTTCCGCCTATGAAGCTGAGCGTGTAATCGGCCTCGTCACCGCTCAGCTCTATGCTGCCCATACTGCACAGCTCGAGGATGGATATAAACGTCGCAACTATCTCCGAGCGGCTTCCGCAGGAGGCATACAGCTCGGAGAGCTTGGCAGGTCCGCTTTGCAGAAGCTCAATGAGCTCGCGGCTTTTCGTTCTGACCTCGTAGACTATTCTCGCCGGCGCTATCGCCCGTGCGAATTCAGGCTCTACGGGCTTTCCTCCACGCGTCACGACGGCGTACAGAGCCTTAAAAAGGTCGGCAGGCTCGTGGCGGTATTCATACTCACGCGACGAAACAGGCAGAGGCTCGGGCATTTTTGCATAGTATAAAAGCCCCTTTTCCGAAGCTGCCTTCAGCTCGGGCGTGACCTTCTGCACGGCGGTGTAGATATCCTTGCACTTGAGCTGCTCGAGCGAGCTCATGAGCTCCTCAAGCTCGCTGACCTCTTCCTCACCCGCGAGCAGAGTGCGGGTCTTGATATAAAGCAAGTGCGATGCCATTTGGACAAATTCGCTCGCTATCTCAAGATCCATGCGCTCCATCTGCTCAAGGTATTCAAGGTACTGGTCGAGTATCTCGGATATTTTAATGTCGCGGATCTCTATTTTGTTTTTGGAAAGCAGCATCAGAATAAGACTGAGCGGACCGTCAAAGTCCTGAAGCTCGTTTTTATTCTTTACAATGCTCTCAAGGTGAAATGTAGGATCGTTCATAGTCAGTAAAACAGCAGCTGCGAGAGGCTGAGCCCCCATCTTGCAAACGGAAACAGTACGCCATACGCAAGCTGCGTGGCTATTCTGAGCGGATTGGCAAGGATATCGGTGGCAATGAGCACGAACAGAATAAGCATGCCGTAGCGCTCGTAGTACATAAGCTTATAATATTTTTCGTCGTCCAGCAGCGAAAACAGCACCTTCGAGCCGTCAAGCGGCGGGACGGGTATGAGGTTAAACACCGCAAAAGCAATGCTCAGATATGCGGTGACCTGCACCATATTGAGTATTTCGCTCCAAAATCCGCCTGCCGCCGTACAGGGTATGTAGATAAATCCGTAGATAAACAGGAACACGCAGCAGATGATGACGTTTGCGACGGGACCCGCCAGAGCGGTCAGCGCCATGCCGCGCTTGGGGTGCTTAAAATTGCGCATATTGACCGGCACGGGCTTTGCCCAGCCGAATTTAAACACAACCATCATGAGAAGGCCGAAAATATCGAGGTGCTTAATGGGGTTGAGCGTGAGCCTGCCCATATTTTTAGCCGTGTTATCACCGAGCTTATATGCGACAAAGCCGTGGCTGAGCTCGTGCAGGGTTATGCACAGCAGAGCCGGGATAACGGACAGAAGCATCTGAAGCGGCACCGACCAATCAAGATTTCGCATTACATCGCCAAAGGAATTCAATTTGTCACGTCCTTAAACATACTCAAGTATCTTCGCCATCAGCTCATCCCGCCCTATCCCCTTCTCTGCCGAGAAGAGTATGAGCGGAACGCTCTGCTCAAGCTCCAGCGTGAGGCGGATGAGCTCAAGATTGGGCTCTACCTCGCTCTTTTTGAGCTTATCGCACTTATTTGCGACCACAACGAGCGGGCAGCCGGTGCTTTTAAACCACTGCGCCATCGTTATATCGTCAGCCGTCGGCTTGTGACGCGAGTCAACTATCATTACGCCCAGATCAATAAGACCCTCGGCGGCAAAAAACTCCTCCATGAGTTTTCCCCAGCGCTCGCGCTCGGATTTTGCGACCTTTGCGTAGCCGTAGCCGGGGAGGTCAACGAAATATGCTCTCTTATCAACGAGAAAGTAGTTGACGTGAATGGTCTTGCCGGGCGACTGCCCTACTCTTGCAAAGTTTTTGCGGTTTAAGAGCCTGTTTATAACAGACGACTTGCCGACGTTGGATTTACCGGAAAATACGATATTGGGCAGCGCATCGCGGATAAACCCCGACGATGACGCCGCGCTTTTTATAAATTCGGTATTATTTAAGTTTATCTGTACCATAATTCACCTACTGTCTGATGCGGGGGCGGGATTTTTTGCCCTGCACGGGAAGTATGACCTCACCCTTGGGCTCGGAGTCCTTGCGCACGAGCGCCGCTTCGAGCACCTTATCCGCACTGTCGGCAAGAACGAAGTTCAGCGCCGAGCGGACGGTGGGATCTATCTCCTCAAGGTCGGACTCGTTATCCGCGGGGATTATTACCGTGCCGACGCCTGAGCGCATTGCAGCCATGGTCTTTTCACGGAGCCCGCCTATCGCAAGCACTCTGCCGCGCAGGCTTATTTCGCCCGTCATCGCAACGTCACGACGCACGGGAGTGCCTGTGAGCGCGGAGGCGATCGCAGTGCAGACGGTAACGCCCGCGGAGGGACCGTCCTTGGGCACTGCGCCCTCGGGGAAGTGGATATGAATATCCTTCGTCTTGTAAAAATCCGCGTCGATGCCGAGCTGAGAGGCTCTGCTTCTTATATAGGTCACTGCCGCCTGACAGGATTCCTTCATCACCTCGCCGAGGTTGCCGGTGAGCTCGAGCTTGCCGCTGCCGTCCACGACTGCGACCTCAACATCAAGCACCTCGCCGCCTACGCTTGTCCACGCAAGACCGCGCACGAGACCGATCTCGTCCTTTAAGCGGCGCTGCTCGGGCTTAAACTTCGGCGCACCGAGATACTGCTCAAGAGCACCTGCACGCAGCGAAACGCTCTTTCGCTCGCCCTGCGCTATTGCAACTGCCGTCTTGCGGCACACAGCGGCTATCCTGCGCTCAAGGTTTCGAACGCCCGATTCGCGCGTGTAATACGACACCATTTCGCGTATCGCATCGTCGCTTATTTTAAGCTGCGATGCCTTGAGACCGTGCTTTTTGCGCTGCTTGGGCAGAAGATACTGCTTTGCGATGCTGAGCTTTTCCTCGTCGGTGTAGCTTGAAAGCTCGATGACCTCCATACGGTCGAGAAGCGCTCTGGGTATGGTGTCAAGGGAGTTTGCGGTAGTTATGAAAAACACCTCGGAAAGGTCGAAGGGCAGCTCAAGGAAATTATCACGGAAGGTCGCGTTCTGCTCGGGGTCAAGCGCCTCAAGCAGCGCTGCCGACGGGTCGCCGCGGTAATCCGAGCCGAGCTTGTCAATTTCGTCAAGCACCATGACGGGGTTCATGCTCTTTGCCTGACGAATGCCGGAGATTATCCTGCCGGGCATTGCGCCGACATAGGTTTTTCTGTGTCCGCGTATCTCCGCCTCGTCATGCACGCCGCCGAGGGATATGCGCACACAGTTGCGGTTGGTAGCGCGGGCGATGCTCATGGCGATGCTGGTTTTGCCCGTGCCCGGAGGTCCGACGAGGCACAGAAGGCTGCCGTTCATCTTCGGCGCAAGAGCTTTTACCGCAAGGTGCTCTATCACGCGCTCCTTGACCTTCTCAAGACCGAAATGGTCCTCGTCGAGCACCTTTCTCGCCTTTTCGATATCCGTCGTTTCATCGGTTTTAATATTCCACGGCAGCTCAAGGCAGACGTCAAGGTAGCCGCGGATAACGGTCGCCTCTGTCGAGCCGAAGGGCTGCTTTGCAAGATGCGAGACCTCCTTGAGGAGCTTTTCCTCAATTTCCTTGGGGAGAGCAAGAGCGCGTATCTTATCGCGGTACTCGCCAATATCGTCAACGGAATCGTCCTCGCCGAGCTCCTGCTGGATTATCTTCATCTGCTCGCGCAGGTAGTAGTCGCGCTGGCTGCGGTTGACCTGCTCGTTTGTGGCATCGTTGAGCTCCCGCTCGATGTTCATTACGTTAAGCTCGTGGTTGAGCATTTCGATGAGCATTTCGAGTCTGAGTCCGGGATGAAGCTCCTCCAAAAGCATCTGCTTCTGGCGGTAATCAAGACGGACGTTCTGCGCGGTATAGTCCGCGACGAAGGCAGGGTCATGGCTCACGATGAGGTTTAAAAGCATTTCGGGCGGCATGGTGCCGGAAAGCTGGATATACTCATCAAAAAGGCTCACCACAGTGCGGATAAGCGCATCGCGTCTCGCCTCGGAGAGCTTTTCGGGCTTATCGGGCACTGCCTCGATCTCGGCATGGAAATACGGCTGCTCGGAGAGCATCTGCTTTATCCTTCCGCGGTACACGCCCTCTGCCATCACCTTGCAGAGCTTGCCGCCGGGCTGGCGCACGAGCTGACGCACGCGGCAGACGACGCCGAATTTATACAGGTCGTCCTTCTGGGGCATATCGGTCGCTATATCCTTCTGCGGCACGAGGAATATCTCCTGATCCGCGGAAGCAGCGCAGTTAAGTGCGGCAAGCGACACCGGACGCTCCACATCAAAGCTCAGGAGCATTCCGGGAAATATGTTAAGTCCGCGCAGAGGCAAAACAGCCATTGCGCGATCGTTCGGTTTTCTGTTTTCAGTCATATGCTTAACCTCCTTCTGAGGGATAATAAAGCGCAGCAAGACAAGGCAAGCCCCGTCTTGCTGCGATAAACGTTATTTGCGTATTACATCGGGGCCGGTGCCGTTTCGGACACAGTCAGCAGTCACGATGACCTTTTTGATGTCGTGCTCGGAGGGCACCGTGTACATTATGTCGGTCATAATGTTCTCCATAACGCTGCGCAGACCGCGAGCGCCGATCTTCATTTCGATGGCCTTATCCGCCACGGCTTCAAGAGCGTCCTTTTCGTAAACAAGCTCAACGCCGTCATAGCCCATCAGTGCCTCGTACTGCTTGGTCATGGCGTTTTTGGGCTCGGTGAGTATGCGCACAAGATCCTCGCGCTTCAAGGACGTGAGCGGTGCGATGACGGGAAGGCGGCCGATGAGCTCGGGGATAATGCCGAACTTCAGCAGATCGTGCTGCTGCGCCTGACCGAGAAGTTCGCCGACGTCGCGCTCTGTCGAGCTTTTGATCTCAGCGCCGAAGCCCATGCTCTTTTTGTCGGTGCGCTTTTCGATTATCTTATCCAGACCGTCAAAGGCGCCGCCGCAAATGAAGAGAATATTAGTGGTGTCTACCTTTATAAACTCCTGATGCGGGTGCTTGCGTCCGCCCTGAGGCGGCACATTTGCGACCGTACCCTCAAGCAGCTTCAGCAGAGCCTGCTGTACGCCCTCGCCGGATACATCGCGCGTTATGGATGTGTTTTCGCTCTTGCGGGCGATCTTGTCTATCTCATCAATGTATATTATGCCCTTTTCGGCGCGCTCAACGTCGAAATCCGCCGCCTGAAGAAGGCGCAGCAGGATATTTTCAACGTCCTCGCCGACATAGCCGGCCTCGGTGAGCGTCGTTGCGTCGGCTATAGCAAAGGGCACGTTGAGCATCTTTGCAAGCGACTGCGCAAACAGGGTCTTGCCGCTGCCGGTGGGACCAATGAGCAGGATGTTGCTCTTTTGAAGCTCAACATCATTTTCGCCTGCATAAAGAATGCGCTTATAGTGATTGTACACCGCGACGGACAGAATGACCTTCGCTCTGTCCTGACCGACGATATACTCATCAAGCTTTGCCTTTATCTGCGCGGGTTTGGGAAGGTCCTCAAATCTGAGGCGGTTGCCCTGAGCGTCATGCACGGGAGCCTGCTCGTCCTCGGCAATGATGCTCATGCAGAGATTTATGCATTCATCGCATATATACGCGCCGTTTCCGGCAATTAGTCTGCCGGCCTGCGCCTGAGTTTTTCCGCAGAAGGAGCAGCGGATGCTCTT